>JAHIOG010000060.1 GCA_018895675.1 bacterium | reverse complement strand
TTTCGTGAAAACCGTGTGGCCATGGACGGCCGCTGGGACATCTTTATCGGTGCCTGGTTTGAAGCTGTCGTTCAGCATCAGGAAGTTGCCAGTCCTTTCAATTATACTAAAATGCTGACGCTGGGGCTGGACTACACTTTTGGCATCGGCAATGGTCTTTACATGTCCACTGAGCACATGATCAATCAATTAGCCAATGAGTTTGATAAATCTGATGTTGACGCTCAATTATCAGCACTGATGCTGAATTATCCGCTGACATTTTTTGATAATTTAATGCTGATTGGATTTTATTCCTGGGAGACGAAAGATTTTTATCAATATTTTGGTTGGCAACGAACTTATGACAGCCTGGTTTTGAACGTGAGCGCCTTCAATTACCCGGAATCACCGTTAATGGGTACGAATAGTTTTGGCGCCGGGTATGGCGTGCAATTAATGTTTATTTTTAATCATTGATTGTTGTCAATGTTTTGTGGGTTTTTGAAAAGGTATTTGTAGTTATTAGGTCGTCATTATGTAGTCATTCATAGTCATTCATAGTCATTCATAGTCATTCATAGTCATTAAGTTGTTAATTTAGGAGAGCAGAATGAAATTGTCCAAACGGGACTCCTTTCGGAGGAAGAATTAAATGTATAAAAATTATCTATGGAAATCGGCGAGAAAGTCTGGAATATTGTCATTAAGTGGGATAATTTTACCAAAAATATCCCGATATATATCGGGAGAAAACAATTAATTCGAGCAATCGACTCTGTGGCTGCCAATCTTAGTGAGGGTTTCGGAAGGTATCACTATGTCGAAGACATCTCTACGAGATAAAGAAGTGAAAAACTTTTGTTATTATTCCAGGGGTTCCTTATATGAATCAAAAACCTGGCTTACCAAAGCATTTAACAGAAAGTTAATTCAAGACGAAGATTTTAATTACTTCAATAAAGAAATCAACAAAATTGGCGTGAAATTAAATAATTACATCAATTCTATTGGTAAAAAAACACAATCAATGACCCCGGTGAAATATGCTCATACTTCGCATTTCACGGGGCAGGCAGCGAAGCAAATGACCACAAATGATGCGAACGAAGTGAGCTAATGACAATGAATGACTATAAATCATAAACAATAACAAAAATAAGGAAGGAAAAATGGAAAATTCAAAAATTATTTCAATCGAGGGTCTCATCAAATGGTTCCCTATCGGTGGCGGTAAATTCACTGCCTTGAATGATATCAACCTCACTTTCGGAAAAGGCGAATTTGCCGGTCTAGTCGGTCCAAGTGGTTCAGGAAAGACCACCCTTCTAAACATCATCGGTTCTCTGGATGCCCCAAGTGAAGGTAAAGCCACAGTTCTCGGACAGTCAATTGGTGAATTATCTCATAAGAAGGCAGCAAAATTGCGTAATGAACACCTTGGATTCATCTTCCAGACTTACAACCTTTTACCTGTTTACAGCGTCTATGAAAATGTCGAATTCCCTTTACTTCTTCTCGGAAAAAACGCAGAAGAGAGAAAAAAAGCAGTAATGGACGCCCTTGAATGGGTAGGACTTACTGACAAAATAAAATCCAGACCGGCACAGCTTTCCGGTGGCGAATGCCAGCGCGTGGCTGTTGCCCGGGCAATGGTAAAAAAACCGGTAATTGTATTAGCCGATGAACCTACAGCAAATCTTGACGCTGAAAATTCACATAATATTTTGCAAACCATGGAAAAATTGAATTCAGAGTTAAAAACAACTTTTATTTTTGCCACTCATGATGAAAAAGTAAAAAAGTATCTGCACAGGAAAGTTTCTCTTTTTGACGGGAAAGTGTCCCAAGATGAATTGGTTGAGAAAGTGGGGAATGGTTGATGAGGAATAGTGAATGGTTAATGGGGAATGGTAAATGGTTAATGGAGATAAAAAATGGGAAAGATTAATAGAGTAGAAGAGATGCCTGTATATCAGATGTTCTACGAGCTAGCACTGGAAGTAGAAGGAATAACCAGAGATTATGGGTCCGATTTTCATTGGCTAAGAATCCAATTATTAAAAGCTTCAGAGTCCGTTTGTGCAAATATGACGGAAGGATTTTATGCCCAATATAGTACAGAGTATTTGCATTCTTTATTTTACTGTCGTCGAGAAGCACGTGAAACGACGACTCATATCAGATATGCCAGTGATGTCAAATTACTACAAAAATCCGTAACTGAAAGCATTTGTTTAAGATATGATGATGCTTTACAGCAACTCGCAAATTTGATAAAAAGCATTGAAAGGAAAATACATTTGAAAGGCAAGTCAAAGGCTGCCGTTTATAATGTAAAGGAAGGTTTTGAAAGTTATGAGATTAATCCTTGACAACCATCAACCATCAATCATCAACCATTGTTATAGTGGTTGCTTATCTATAAGAGTTAGTTGAAGAATATACATTAAAATAAAAGGAGAGTTTAAAATGTTAGCAATAAAATTAGCCTATCGCAACCTTATCGGCGCGGGATTGAGGACATGGTTGAATGTCTTTGTTCTCTCCCTCTCTTTCCTTGTCATCATCTGGCACAGGGGTATTATTAATGGTTGGGATCGCCAGGCTCGCAACGATACTATGAATCAGGAAATCGGCGGCGGCCAATATTGGCATGAAAACTACGATCCCTATGATCCATTTACATTGACGGATGCCCATGGAATTATACATGAAAAACTACAATCAGATGATAATTATGCTCCGGTCTTAGTTGCACAAGCCACGATCTATCCGGGAGGCCGGGTTCAAAGTGTTTTATTAAAAGGCATCGAACCGGCTCAAAAGGTTCTTACTATTCCGACTGAATATCTGGAATCCGATGCAGTGGAAATTCCGGTAATGTTGGGTTCCAGGATGGCTGAGAATAATAAACTAAAAATCGGTGATTTTGTCACTGTCCGCTGGCGGGATGCAAATGGCACTTTTGATGCGGCTGACGCCAAAGTTGTACATATTTTCAAAACAAATGTGCCGATGATTGATAATGGGCAGATGTGGGTATCCTTAAAAAGACTCCAGAAAATTATGCAGATGGACGGAGAGGCTACTATGGTAGTAACAAGTCAGGATATCACTTCAGCTCAGGATTTACCACATTGGTTGTTTAAGGATTATAGTATATTATTAAAAGAATTCGACGAGATGATAAAAATGAAAAATGTTGGCGGGCTGGTTATGTGGTTTGTTCTGCTGTTATTAGCATGGATCGCTATATTCGATACCCAGGTTCTGTCCATTTTCCGGCGGCAGAAAGAGATAGGTACCGACATTGCACTCGGTATGACCAGGGGACAGGTTATACGAATCTTTACAATTGAAGGAGCTATGCATGGAATTCTGGCGGCGATTCTGGCTGCTATTTACGGTGCACCATTACTTTACCTTCAAGCGGTCAAAGGTATGTCTATGCCGGAAGGAACTGACGATATGGGACTTGTAATTTCCGATACCATCTATCCATATTATACCATTGGATTAGTTGTTGTGACTGCGATGGTTGTCTTGATAACCACGACCATTGTAAGTTTCTTACCTACAAGAAGAATTAGTAAAATGAATCCAACAGATGCAATCAGGGGGAAAATACAATGATAAAATTTCTATTAAAAGGTGTCTTCAGAGACCATCACCGAAGTCTTTTCCCGGCAATTACGGTTAGTATTGGCGTTGCGTTGACCGTCTTCATGACTTGTTATTTCTCCGGCTTTATAGGTGACATGATAGATTTTAACGCTAGATTTCTTACCGGGCATGTCAGGATTATGACAAGAGGCTATGCAGATAATATTGATCAGATGCCAAATGACTATGCCATGATTGGTGTCGATGAAATATTGGATAATCTACATAATCGCTATCCGGAGATGATATTTATTAATCGAATAAAATTTGGCGGGCTTTTAGATGTTGCCGATGAAAACGGAGAGACAAAAATACAGGGCCCAACAATTGGGATTGCGGCTGATATTCTTTCAGAGAACAGCACAGAGTTAGACAGACTAAATATTTTAAAAGCATTAATACGGGGAGAATTGCCTCAAAATCCCGGGGAGATCCTGGTTAGTGATGATTTTGCCAAAAAACTGGAAATAGTGCCCGGACAAGAAGTAACATTTCTTGGTTCTACTATGTATGGCAGTATGACAATGCAAAATTTTACCTTATCCGGTACAGTAAAATTTGGAACTCCTGCAATGGACAGGGCTGCAATAATAATGGATATCACAGATGCTCAATATGCCCTTAACATGGAAAATGCGACTGGTGAAATTCTGGGCTATTTTTCTGACAATATTTATAATAATCCAAAAGCTGAACAGATATCTGGCGAATTTAATGCGGAATTTTCTGATCCTGATGACGAGTTTTCCCTGACAATGTCCGATCTAAAACATCAATCCGGATTATCTGATTATGTTGATTATGCCGACCACTTTATAGGTATAATAATCTTTGTTTTTATTGGTGCAATGTCGCTTGTATTATGGAATTCCGGACTGCTGGGTGGTTTACGCCGTTATGGCGAAATAGGTGTCCGATTAGCGATTGGAGAATATAAAGGTCATATTTACAGGTCGATGATAATTGAATCGATTGGTATTGGGGTTATTGGTTCAGTTTTTGGAACTATAATTGGCTTGCTTTTTTCTTATTGGATGGCAGTCAAAGGTATTGATATTGGTTCCATGATGAAAACAAGTTCAATAATGTTTCCATCGGTGATCAAAGCAACGATTGTAAGCCATGCTTATTACATCGGTTTTATTCCGGGATTGCTGGCTACAGTCATCGGCACGATGCTGGCGGGCATTGGTATTTATAAAAGGCAAACCGCCTCATTATTTAAGGAGTTAGAAACATGAAAAAAATTATAGCCTTTGGAATATTTATTCTTTTCTCATCTTTGTTAATGGCTCAAACGCCATCTGCAGAGGAGATACTAAATAAAATCGATGAAAACATGGTAATCGATCAGGCAATATCAACGTCAAAAATGGTTATTCACGGCAGAATTGGCGACCGGACGATTGAATCAAAAAGCTGGTCAAAAGGAAATGATCTGGCAATGGTCGAATATCTTTCGCCACCGCGCGAAGCTGGTACAAAAATGCTGAAAACAGCGGATAAACTCTGGATATACACCCCCGAACCGACAGACCGAATAATCACAATTTCCGGACATCTTCTACGGCAATCAGTAATGGGCTCGGACCTGTCTTATGAAGATATTACCGACAACTCCAGCATGATAGAATGCTATAATGCAGAGGTCCTGGGGACAGAAACCATTCGTGACCGGGAGTGTTGGGTTTTGGAGCTTACCGCGAAAAAGGATGACATTTCTTATTATTCCCGGAAAATCTGGGTAGATACCGAGCGATTGCTACCGTTAAAGGAAGAGCGCTTTGCCAAGAGCGGCAAACTGCTGAAAAAGACTGAAATACATGAGGTTTTTCAGCAGGACGGACGCTGGTTCCCGAAACACATGACCTTCAAGGATATGCTGTCACGGGGTAAAGGCAC
>JAHIOG010000591.1 GCA_018895675.1 bacterium | reverse complement strand
TGTTGCAGTTATACTTGATCTTATGATCCACGATATCGATATCATTCTATCACTGGTTCAATCGGATGTCGAGCAGATTGACGCCGCCGGCGCTCCAATTCTCACTGACACTATCGATATTGCCAACGCCCGGATAAAATTTACCAATGGCTGTGTTGCCAATATCACCGCCAGCAGAGTGTCAAATAAACAGATGCGCAAAATCAGAATATTCCAGAAAGATGCTTATATTTCCATCGATTTTCTGAAGAATCAGACTGAAATATATTCTCTTTCAGAGGGCGCCGGCGAACTTCCGAAAGGGTCAATTCAAATTGCCGAAATGGTAACTGCTTCCGACCGAAAAAAGGTCATTACATATAAGCAGGTTGATACAGATAAATCCAATGCCATGCTTGAGGAGCTGCGGGCATTTACACATGCCATCGAAACAGGCACTCCACCACCTGTCAGCGGTGAAGACGGGAAGAGGGCGCTGGAGATTGCGCTTAAAATTGAACGACAAATACAATCAACATTAAAGACTGTGCTATGATGGACATTCGTAATATTTTTTTTAAATATCGCGGGATAACCCCGTTGCCTTTTGTCATCCTGTTAATTGTTCAGTCCGATATGACGCGATGGGGCCTCATTTCCGGTTTGGTACTTGCTGCTATCGGTGAACTTATCAGAATATCGGGGGTTCGGGTTGCCGGAGGTCGAACCCGCACCAGAAAAGTAGGCGCTAGAAAATTATGTACCGGCGGTATATATTCCTATGTGCGAAATCCGCTGTATCTCGGTAATGTTATCATCTACATAGGGTTTGCATTATTTGCCGGTGGACCGTGGGTTTTTTACCTGATGTTCATTGCAATGATCTACATTACTTTTCAATACGGCATGATCATTTCTCTTGAAGAGAAGACACTCGCCGATTTATTTGGTGAAGATTATCAGGAATTTAAAAAGAACGTACCCCGTCTGTTTCCACGGCTAACTGCCTGGCAACCGGATAAAACAATAGAGCGGGTATCCTGGAACAAAGTGTTTCGCGCTGAAAAATCGACCCTGATAAATCAATGTATTTTTCTGATAGTTGTTCTAATAAAAGAAATCATGGTCCACAAACTTCATGTCATCTAAAATATTTATTTCAGCCGGGGAACTTTCCGGAGATATTCACGGCGGAAACCTCGTCTCTGCGATTAGACAAATTAACCCCGGAATCAAGATCACAGCCATTGGCGGTGATAACATGGCCGGGGCTGGCGCCGAGTTGCTGTTTCACATCCGGGAAACCTCTATTATGGGCTTCGCCGAAGTAGTCAAACACCTGCCCTTTATCCGTAAATTGTGGAAAAATACTCTACGCCATATCGATAAAATAAAACCGGATTTGGTAGTCGTCATCGATTACCCGGGTTTCAATCTCAGATTGGCAAAGTCTGTCACAAAACGCAATATCCCCGTTATATATTATATCAGTCCCCAGGTTTGGGCATGGCATCAGTCCAGAATTAAAAAAATTAAACGCTATACCAAAGAAGTACTCTGCATCTTACCATTTGAAGAAGAGTGGTTCCGCAAACGAGGCGTAAATGCGCGATTCGTTGGTCATCCGTTATTGGATCAAATTGCCAAAGAAAAAAATGCTATGCTGCAGTCAACTTCAATTCGTCCTACGAGCACATCTCTAGTAATCGGTTTATTCCCCGGCAGCAGGCTTCAGGAAGTACAGAGACATCTGCCCGTTATGATCGAATCAGTGAGAAAATTAAGGGGCAAATTCCCTGAAATAATCGCCGCAGTATCAATTGCGTCGGAAATTGATATGTCGGCGTACAGAAAAGTTTATGACTTTGAGTGGCTCTATTGGATCGAAAACAAGAATCATCAGATCATAAAAGAATCGGATTTACTGATCATGTCTTCAGGTACGGCAACCCTTGAGGCAACGATTTTCCATACTCCCATGATCGTCATTTATCGTTTAAATTCTCTATCATACCGGCTGGGAAAATTATTGATTAAAGTCCCGTACATTACCATTGCCAATTTAATTGCCAATAAAAGAGGCATCACCGAATTGATACAGCATGACGCTAATGCCGATACAATTGCCAGCGAAGCGGAAGCAATTTTATCAAATCCCCAGCGATGGGATGCGACAATCCAATTCCTGAAAAATGTAACACAACGCCTTGGAAAGCCCGGCGCATCCGAAAGAGCCGCCAGAATCATCCTGGAATACATATAGCAATATGAAATCACCATGAACCACCGGCTCAGATTATTACGGTTTTTACTGCTGCCTTTTTCCTGGTTGTACCGATTCATCACCGGGTTCCGCAACTGTTTATTTGATAAATCAATTATTAAAAAATCCCGATTTCATGTGCCCGTCATTTCGGTCGGAAACATTACTCTTGGCGGCACCGGAAAAACACCCTTTGTCATTGCGCTGTCTTCCTTCCTTGAATCAAAAGGTTACAAAGTTGGCGTGATTACAAGAGGCTATCACCGTAAAAGCAAGGGACAGATAATCGTCAAGGATGGTAAATCGATTCTGGCATCACCTCAGGAAGCCGGCGACGAGCCATATCTTATTGCATGTAAATCCGGAAACACAGTTATAGCCAATGCGGATCGGGTTGAAGCAGCCCGGTGTGCCATCGAAAAATACCATTGCACAGTTGTGATTGCCGATGATGCGTTTCAGCACCGTTACCTCGCCCGAGACCTTGACATTGTGTTATGGGACAGCTACAACGATCCTGCCAAAGAAGCAGTCGTCCCCGCGGGTCATCTGCGGGAATCATGGAAAGGCTTGCGCAGAGCCGACATGCTGCTCGTGACCCGCACAGCAAATTTACCTCAACATATAGCTGAATTTTTTCATGCAAAACGAAATGATCTACATATGTCAACGCTACCTTTTTCGGTTCGGAAAATATTCCGCTACTCCGGTCGTGAGGAAATAGCTCAGGAAAACTTGAAAAATCGAAAGGTGTTGGGTTTTTGCGGACTGGGAAACCCTCAACAATTTTTTGATACTATCCGGCAATTAACACAAACCCCGCCAATCACAAAAACCTTTCCCGATCATTATAAATATTCGGAAAATGAGATCAATGAGCTGATCCAAGCAGCCGAAAAGCAGGGCTGCCGGTTTATCATTACAACCGAAAAAGACGCTGTCAATCTGCCGCCGTCTGCTTCGAAATTTTCCAATATCTTAATCGTACAAATTTCCTGCGAGCTGACCGAAAAAATAAAGGCGGCAATTATCAAACAATTACCGCCTTTGAAAAGTTAATTGTTGACTTCTTTCATATCGCAACCAAATAAATAACGCCTATCAACGCCAACAGCGATATGGTATTTCGCAAAAAGTTCAATCGCTGTGTGCCGGGATTGTGAAATACGTGTACCTGAAATTCCTGCAGCGTGCTCCAGCCATGGGAATCAACAACCTCTAAAACGATGTCGTTCACGCCGCGCTGGGATTTTTTCGGACTCCAGGTTAAAATCCCGGTTTCCGGATAGAACTTAGCATTTCTTGGCAAACGAACCGATTTAAAAACAAGGGGATCGCCATTAGGGTCTTGGGCGTCCAGCACGACGTCATCAATAATTTTAGTTTCGTAAATACCGGAGCGTTTCCAGTCGGTTACTCTGGGTGAAAGACCATACCAATAGACATAAAACCCATCGTTTTTATCCTTTAAAACAGGTCGATATTGATATTTTGCGCCAACTGTGGTTAACGGGTTTGCCGCGGATTCAATATCCACCGGGTGATTGACAAACAGTGAAAATGATATTTTATCAGTATCATACCCATCGGAAATTTCAATTATAAAATCAGACCAGTCTTTCTGATCAAATGATGGTTTCCAGACCAGTTCTTCATTGGCGTCGATATGCACTCCTCGGGGTAATCAATCAATTTATAACCGAGAAATGCATTGTCATTGCTATCTTTGACATGGACATTTAGCTTAAATGTTTCGCCAATCTGGATAATATCCCTCTGAGGGCAGGTCGTCGTTATCTCCGGTTTATCATTTACATAAACGGTAAATGTTTGGACATCACGCTTTGCGCCCCAGATAAATTCCGCTTCAATTGTATGTAAGCCCTGCTGGGTATCAGCCGGAAACCAGGTAAACTCTTTCCGGGGCAGATCGAATTTCAGATCCTTTATTATTGATTTGAATTGTGCTAAAAATACTGACAATTCTAATTGAAAAATTGAAGATAATTTGCTAAAATCACACGCGACTGAAAAATCGAACAAAAAATGCGTTTTGAAGTGACACGACATTTAATTATTGAAAACGGAGTAGATCTATGAAGGTATTAACTATTAATTCCGGCAGTTCCTCGGTAAAATATCAATTTATTGACACCAACACAAAACAATCACTGTGTAAAGGTCTGGTCGAACGTATTGGTATCAGCGGCACTAATCTGACTCACAAACGACACGACGGCATCAAAACCGAGGCCTCTGATAACATCACCGATCACGAATCTGCAATCGAACAAATCCTAAAAATTCTTGTCAACCCTAAATATGGCGTTGTTACCGACTTGAAAGAAATAGATGCCGTCGGACATCGCCTGGTGCATGCCGGAGAAAAATTTAAACACTCGGTTCTTATAGACGAAGAGGTACGGGAAGAACTCTATGAGTGTATCGAATATGCACCTCTACACAATCCAGCAAACATCAAAGGAATTGAAGCCAGTCTGGACAAATTGCCGGGAACACCCAATGTTGGCGTTTTTGATACTACTTTCCATGTCAATATGCCGGACTATGCCTACATGTACGGCATCCCCTATAATTACTACAAAAATCATAGTATCCGTCGCTACGGATTTCACGGCACATCACACTACTTTGTTGCACATCGCGCTGCCGAAATACTGGGTGAAGATATCAAATCTCTGAAAATCATTACTTGTCACCTGGGTAATGGCAGCAGTATTACAGCGGTTAAAGGCGGCGTTTCGGTGGACACATCAATGGGCCTTACACCACTGGAAGGTCTCCTGATGGGCACGCGCTGCGGCGATATTGACCCGGGTGTTATTTTCACCATTGCCGGTAAAGAGAATTTCACAATTGATCAAGCAAATAATTTTTTTAACAAGCAGTGCGGCGTGCAGGGAATTTCCGGTCTTACCAATGACATGCGGGAAATCGAAGCTGAAGCGGAAAACGGAAATTACCAGGCACAGCTGGCGCTAAAAGTATTTTCCTATCGTTTGAAAAAATATATTGCCGCTTATATTGGCGTCATGAACGGCGTCGATGTAATCGTTTTTACAGGCGGTATTGGTGAAAATTCCGACGTAGTACGTAATATGACGCTCGGTAATATGGACGCCCTTGGCATTACACTGGATGTGAAAAAGAATAAAACTACCCGCAGTAGTGAAACAACTATCAGTACTGGCGATTCCCCGGTTAAAGTCATGGTAATTCCGACCAATGAAGAGTTGGTTATTGCTATGGAAACCAGCAGAATTGTAATGGGAAAAGAGTAATCGGAACTGTTCCTGAAAATTTTTATTGATTGAGGAAACAATATCTATTAAATTTGAAAGCTATTTGAAGGGTGCATAGCTCAGTTGGTAGAGCAACGGTCTTTTAAGCCGTGGGTCGCAGGTTCGATCCCTGCTGCACTCACATAACATAGATCGTCCGGCAACTGCCTGGTTTTTTATTACGTTTCCCGTCGAGAATATGGTGAGATTGAATGCAATTATTCAACAGAGAAATATATACAATCGCCAATGTTTTATATCCAATTTCAAGTGTTGGATATACATCTTGAAAAACCGGATATAAAATGAACCAAATGTAGAAAAACAGTTGCACTCTTGCGATAAATTCAATAAACTCCCTCCAGGCGGTAAATCTTCGACCGGGGGAGGTGTAACAACAAAGTACCGCAGTCAAATTTCCGGCAGCTGCCGGAGATGGGACTGGCGGTGCTACTGCATTTGGGAAGGAAATCGGTTCGGTTGTAGGAATATTTTGGATTGCTCGTCGACAAACTGATGAAACAGAATCTCTCCGTTATAAACAAGTGTCCGAAAATAGATATGTTCAGACTGGTAAGACATGAAACATTATGAAATATGATCAAAAATACGGTTTGGTACTATATTTGCTGATGGCATTGATATTTTAATATTACTATTTATTGTAGAAATAAATGTCCTTTGTAAAATGGTAATCCTACAAACTTGGGGTAAAAAAATATAGTACCGCAGTTCCTTCTCCCGTCAAAGATGTGAGATAGGGCTGGCAGCGCGAAGCCATTGGAAGATTGTGCCTAAAAATTTGATAAGTTTCTTCTTAATGATTTAAATTGCTATGTGTTATTTGTTTTCAAAAGAAAGAGTATAGTAATAAAAAGAAATAATATATGAGGCTATAATGGCCGTATTAGAACACAAAGACTTTAAGTATGGAATGTTCTGAATGTCATGCTTATAATAAGAAAAATAGTGTAAATTGCTGGAAATGTGGTATTGAGTTTGCTGAAATTGTTAAAATAACTGGAACTTCAAAGAATAAAATAGAGGCCGTAATTGAAGTAATTGAGTACCCTGCTTTGAAAACCATATCTACAATTTTTCGGGTAATGGCATGGCTTATAGGCATTGCTGCTGTAATTACATTAATTTATGGTTTATTTCTAATAGATAATCATGAGACCAAAGAAATAGGAATTGTAGTAACTGTTTACTCCCTAATCGGTGGCTTATTTGGGGTTGTTTTTATACTTGCATTATCAGAAGGCATTAAACTTCTTATCAACATTGCTAACGATGTGAAAACATTAAGAGAAAATGTTGGCAAGTGACTTAATTCCCTGTCTGAAGAAATGGAATGAGTTTGCTGTTTTTTTATTAATTACTATTGTCCAAAAGCCCTCTCAAATATCTTTTATAAATAACAAAATAATGATTTTATAGAGGCTCTTTTGTAGAAAAGATTTCTCTCACATCCCCGACGATGAAAAGATTTCAAACCAAGATGACTTTAGATTTTCAACAATTGATGTATTCAACTTTTTTTCGTAACAGACTCATTTAGTTTGGACTTATAAAAATTTTTTTATAATATACACACAGAATACTTTTGATAGAGGAGGGGAATATTACTTGTACGTAAAAATGTATGAAGTGTCTATCGCAGTGAATCTGTGAAAATGATCCGAAACAAAATATTCATAAACACAGCAGAACATTTTCATTTGAATACTTAATGTATTGTAATGTTAACGATATATACAAGGTGTAGCTTTTGAATAAAATTCAGACTAAAGATAAAATTGTTATATGGACTGTAATTTTATTATCCCCAATATTTCTTTTTTCTCAATTTATTAATCCTCCATATGCAGGTACTGTCTCAGACGCACATGGATATGTGGGCTCTTTGGGTGTTGGAACATCATATGGTTACTTAAACCCGGCAGGCGGTTTTTCTTTATACCCGACGGTTTCTTTAGGTATATATACCGGGTTATATTCCGACTGGATCCTTTATTATCCGACTATAAAAAATATCTCAATAAGGTTTCCG
>JAHIOG010000059.1 GCA_018895675.1 bacterium | reverse complement strand
TCGGGCATTGATTACGGCGCGCTTTGCAGAGCGGGCGGTTGACCCGAAGGAAATCACCAACACGTCCATATCATCCGTATTAAATGTTTCTACCTCTACAATGTCGTCGCGAAAGCGCTGAATCTTGCGATTTAGTCGCAAGATCTGAGCTCGGATTTTTTTAGGATCGTTGGTTGGAAAACCGGTTTCATCATGTGCCAGTCCCGTCACATGATAGCGGTAACCTTCACCGAAATTCGCCATTGCCGGTATATCCGAATCGTCCATTTCATAAGGTAAATAGTTTTCAGGAGTGTCTGTCGGTTTTTTCCGCTCGATTATTTCGATCGTTGAGGGATCGGGAATCTCTATTTTTTCAGTAAGGTGTCCGATAATTTCATCACTTAATAATATCACCGGCATACGGTACTTTTCCGCCAGATTAAACGCTCTGATCGTCAAATCGTAGGTCTCCCTTACCGATGATGGGCACAGTACGATGATCGGGTGGTCTCCGTGGGTTCCCCAGCGCGCCTGCATGACATCACTTTGGGCAGCATGCGTCGGAAGCCCGGTGCTGGGACCGCCGCGTTGAACATTCACAATCACACAGGGAACCTCCGTCATGGCGGCAAAACCAATATTTTCCTGTTTTAAGGAAAAGCCGGGTCCGCTGGTGGCTGTCATTGATTTTACGCCTCCAAGGGAGCCGCCGATAACGGCGCCCATAGCTGCGATTTCATCTTCCATCTGAATAAAATTCCCACCTATAACCGGAAATCTCAGTGCAAGAACCTCTGCTATTTCCGATGATGGAGTAATAGGATATCCGGCAAAGAAACGACATCCCGCCGCGATTGCTCCTTCTGCGCAGGCGACATTGCCCTGCCACATACGAACGTTTGGATTGGTTTTTTTTTCCATAAAAACTCCCGCTATTTTTTTTTGCTTGATTCAGCTTTATCGGGTGGTGTCACGGTAATCGCGAAATCGGGACAGAGCTTCTCGCAAAGTTTACAGGCAATACAATCTTCGGGTCTGGCAACTTCGGGATAAAACCGTCCCATGTCATAGACTTTTTTAGGGCAAAAGTACACACATATTTCACAGCTTTTACACCACTTTTCATTTATTGTAATTTTAGAGATTTTTTTCATAACTGAATACCACTTTTTACTTATTGAGAATTCTTACACTATGGCATTGACTTTAAACGAGCTTTTCTGTTGAATAATATCTTGTATGTTAAAAACCTAAACATATCTGAAGACAATATTTATGCCAAACATCGTTCTATGGTTTTTGAATAGCAAGCTTCACCGGATTTGTCTCCATATGTATCCGGGCTCCGAGCGGCAGCGTTAAACGCCGACGAATATGTCCATAAGCCAGATTCGTTATCACCGGAAAATCGTAACCTCCTAGCACATCATGCAAAAAATCCGTCATTGTAAAAGAACGTTTGGGATTTTTTGGAAAACATTTTACAAAATGCCCCAGCAGCAAGCCGGATATCTGTTCAAAGACGCCATGTAGTCTTAACATATTCAGATGTTTATCGAGATGATATGTTTTCTCGCCGATATCTTCAATGACCAATACTGCGCCTTTCAAATCGGGCATATACATCGTTCCCAGCAAGGGCGTCACCAACGACAAACAGCCCCCCACCAAAGCACCCGTGGCAGATCCGTGGCGAAATACCTGCATTTTCTCTTCCTGAGGGTTTTGAAGTACTAAAGGATATGGATGAGCGGTAATAACTCTCCAAAGCCATTCTTCAGAATAGGAATCAAAATTGTTCCCCATATCAGACGCCACCATGGGCCCGGTATAACCGATCCAGCCTAACTTGCTCAACAATGCCATTTGGAGAGCCGTTGTGTCTGAATGTCCCACAATCATTTTCGGAGGGATTTTTTTAAGTTTTTCATAATCGATTTTGTCTATGATCCGCAACAGTCCATAACCGCCGCGCACACAGATTATACCTTTCACATCGGGATCCAGGATAAATCGTTCCAGCCATTTCAGGCGCAATTCATCATTCCCGGCGATATAGAATCTGCCGCGGGTTAAATTCGGAGCTGTTTTAACTTTATAACCACGATTTTGCAGGTATTCAATACCCTGCCTGACATTTTTACGGTGCGCAGCGCTCGCCGGAGCAATAATCCCTATAGTATCGCCTGGTGTTAAGACATTTGGAAATTGATACATCAGTTTACTTCCCATTAATCACCGCTAAAATTGCAATAACTATTTTAAAAGATAAAGGCTTTTATAAAATATTTCTCCTTTTTCTTGACTTCACGATAGACTTCTCTTTTTTAAGTTAAAAAATTATCCAACAAATTATGTTTTTTTCGTTAAAATGTTTTAACTTATTGTTCAAGACTGGACGGAAAGCATATTGATTCAAAAAAATACCAATTTCTGCTGTTTAAAATATAACGAAAGGTGAGCCATATGAAAAAACTGGTGATAATTTTCTTGTCAATTTTTGCTCTATTCTTTCTTTGCAGATGTACATCAATGAATTTTGTTCCTCCGCAATTTTCTCTAGCAACAGCGGAATATGTGGACAAAACAATCAGTAAAACCGCAGATAAAACGGCCGACGAGGTGATGGCAAAAGCTGAAGCCATCATAGAGGAAAAAATCTCAGGGCAGAAAAAGCAGGTCGAAACAATAATTCAGGATATAGAAAAGCAGCGGGAAAACTCGGAAAAAGTTCTGGCTTCAATGGAAAATATTACTAAAAAATCACAAACCATTGATTACCAATTCCGCAAAATGATGGAAGATATTCAGAATTCTAAGCGGGAGACACGGGATGATCTCGATGAAATGTCGGTTACTTTAAATACCAATTTAGAGAAAATGTCTGATACTTTAACAGTGAATCTAACAAAATTATCCAAACTCATTAATGACAATGTACAAACACTGAAAGCGCAAGACCAGCAGTTTACTGACATTATTAACCACTTACAGATACAACTTGAGAACACACCGGAAAAAACTTTAGAGGGATTACGTAAAGCAATCGAAGAGTTTTTAAAAGAAAATTAACTAAGGAGAATTAATTTAATATTAGTTCTCCGGGAGCTGAGAAAATGAAACGGAAATCATTTTTCTTAAAAATTTTTCTTCTTATTTTTATAATAATCGCAATATCCCCAACTGTAATCTGTCAGGAGAGCGCTGAATTAAGCGATCAGGATAGCACCCAAAGCTTTTTCGACCAGGCAAAAGGACAATTCGATAATCTGCTTGACAAAATAGCGAAAACGGTTGGTTCATCAATCGATAAAACTTTTAAAAAAGAGACAACAGAAGAATCTGATTCAGCTGATGAACAACAGAAAAAACTAACTGATCTTGTGGAGAAATTAAATTCTCTTGAAGAAAACATTAATAAAGAACTCGAAGAGACTATTCAGGCAGAAATAGATGATAGTCCCATAAAAGATTTTGAGTCTCCACAACATTACGAAGAAAGAAAATCAAGCAATAAGCAAAAAATTGAACAACTTAAACTGCGCTTCAACCAGAATTTTGCCGAACAGAAATTGCTAATTGAAAACCAGATTGAGGCTATTCGGTCTCAAACTTACAGAGATTCTTTAAAACTTGAACTCGGAAGATACATTAACGCGCGAGAACGTTTTGCAATCACTGATCCTGCAACCGGACAGCATGGCAGCTTGTATGTACTAAGGGAAATCGCACCACAATTTAAAACGGATTTTCCAACTTTGAGTTCTGTTGGCATTTATCAATTATTAGATGATGGTTCCAGACGACTGATAAATGTTGAAGTAACCTATAAGGGTGAAATTTACACATCGCTGTTTGACAGACGTTTGGAAAAAATTGACGCTTTAAAAACATTGGACGCTCATAGTAGAAACATAAATATAATCTGCTTTAATAATGACGGAACAAGATTTGCCACAGGAAGCGATGATAAAACTGTAAAAATCTGGGATGCCGCAAAGCAAACTGTAATTTTTGAACTACCGAGATTCTCCTCATACATTACCGCACTTTCGTTTCATCCCAGCCAGCAAATTTTAGCTTGCGGAGATGAAGATGGGAATCTAATAGTATGGAACATTGATACGCGAACAGAGATTGCGAAGATTAAAGCTCAAGAAGGTAGAATAAATTCCATTTCCTATAATCCTGACGGTAGTAAAATTGTAACCGGAAGTAAAGATAAAACTGCAAAAGTATGGAAAGTCTCCAATATGGAGACGCTATTTACGCTCGGTGATAATCCCGATGAAATAAAATATGCTCTATTTAATCCCGATGGGGTAAATTTAATTTTAGGCTGTGCCAATGGAATTATAAAGGTCTATGATCCATTCAGCGGCGATTTAAAGCTTTCCAAAGACTCCAACACATTATTTCTAAACGGATTGACGATTAGCCCGGATGGACAAATCATTGCAATCAGCGGAATTTACCCGGAAATCTATTTATGGAAAGCGAAAGACTTAACGCCGATTATAACTGTAAAAGAGGAACTTTCCTCTGTGATAACATCACTGTCTTTCAGCATTCCAGATGGTCACTTATTAATCGGAAGCACTGATGATAAGGACATATATTTCTGGAAAACTAATAAGGGGACTTTTATAAAAAAATTGCAAGAAGTTCACGAAAAAAATATAAAGTCGCTGGATATAAATAGTGAAGGGAAAATATTAGCAAGCGCAGACGAAGCTGGGAAAGTAAAACTCTGGGAAATCAGTTATGATCAGTTCAGTGAGTATGTTTCACAGGGATTTTATGTAACCGGAGCAGGTTCCAGCAGCGGACTTCCACCGAATTTAGTTGTTGACCTGCAGTTTTGGGAACCATCGGGTAACAATATTCTTGACGCAATTGAGCAAGGCAAATTTATTATAAAAATAAAGAATACAGGCCAAGGCACAGCCAGAAAAAGCGTAATTCTACTCTCAGGAGATTATCCATCAGGATTAATAATCAGGAACCGTACGATAATTGGTGCAATTGATCCGGGCGAAGAAGCGATCAGGGAAATACCAATAATTGCCGGATATTCAATCCCCGACTATCAGATATCGCTTGCCTGTAAAGTTATAGACGAAGCAACAGGAATTTCCGCTACGCCTACTAATATTAATTTTGAAACAGCAAAGTATTTTGTAAAACTTGAAGATGCCGGTTTTCAGATCGAAGATGCCAACAATGACGCCAGAATAGGTCCGGGCGAAGTTGTAACCGTCACGGTAAGAGTCCAGAATTTAGGAACCAGTGTCGCAAAAAATGTAAGAGCAAGAATCCGCATCGGAGAATCTATTGTATTTGCCGATGATAATACCAAAAGAGAAAAAATATATGACTTAGAAAATCTTGAGCCCGGGGAATACAAAGATGAAATTACATTTAAAATCTGGGCTAATAATTCTGCTCCTGACACCTTGCCGGTTTACCTGACTTTATCCGAACTCTACGGTAAATGGGGTGTGGAAGATATACCGATTGAGCTTCCTTTTGATAGTCCGGATATCGCCATGAAAACTCTGACTGTAAAAGGTGAGAAACAATCCGCCGGCGATATGATTGCCGATGATTTTTCTATTGATATTGAACAAGATATCCCTCAAGCATCTCAACAAAATAACGATGCACTGGCGATTATCTTCGGAATTGAAAAATATAAAGGCGTGTCAAATGTCTCCTTCGCAAAACGCGACGCCGCTTTTGTAAAAGAATATTTCAGAAAAACGCTGGGCATTCCTGAAGCAAGAATCTATTTTAAGACCGATTCGGATGTCGGAAAGGCGGAATTTGATAAAGTCTTCTCCAAAGGCGGATGGCTGGACAAACGTGTAAGGGACGAATTAACCGATATTTATGTCTACTATTCAGGACATGGCGCACCTGATCTTACAAATAACGCCGCTTATTTAATTCCATACGATGGCGATCCCAATTATGCCTCTCAAACAGGCTATTGTATTGATGATCTGTACAATAATCTTTCAGATTTAAATGCCAGAAACGTCATTATTTTCTTAGACGCCTGTTTTTCAGGAGCTAACCGTGAAAATGAAATGTTACTGGCGTACGCACGACCGGTTTTTATCGAAGCTGTTAAACCGGACATTGCGGAAAATATAACTGTCTTTGCAGCTGCCAGCGCAAAACAAATATCCTCCGGCTGGCCTGAAAAAAAACACGGGCTATTCACCTACTTTATGTTAAAAGGATTAAAAGGCGAAGCTGATTCCGACAACAATAACACGCTTACAATACAGGAATTATCCGATTACATAATGCTGAACGTTCCGGAAACTGCGGGAATGTTAGACCGGGAACAAACTCCGGATATTCAAACCCATTCACCAACGTCAATACTGACTATTTATAATGAACCTGAAATTGAACAATAAAAATTTATCCCTGTTTTTTATTGTAATAATTGTATTTTCCTTTGCAAATGCTCAGAATAATACCGCAATCTGGGTAACAGTAGATACGTCTAAATTTTTCGAGGATACGGAATCTTTTGCAACTGCAAAGCAAAAAACCCTTGATTTTGCCAGACAATGCGCCCTGCAAAAAGCCCTCCCTGAAGAAGTCGCAATTACATCACTTCTGACTGATTTTTCAGGACAATCCGGAGATATTTACGAAGAACAGACCACCTACAGTATCTTCGCACTCTCTTCAGTTTCCGGTTATATTACAGAACAAAAAATTGAATTAGCCAAAATCGTAGGTTTTGAAAAAAACATTTTCGAATACAGCGTGAAGCTCAGAGCAAAGATTCAACCTACAACCGGTGAACGCAATCCTGCTATTTCATTGGAACTTCAAGTAAAAAATAATTTCATAAAAGACGGTGAAAAACTGGTTGTCCTGGCAAAACCATCTGTTGACGGCTATCTCTATCTGTTTGATTTTATGGCAAATAATTCAGTTCTTCTTATGCTCCCAAACCGATACATGAAAGAAAATTTTATTAAGGCAAATAAATGGCTCCGATTTCCACCGGAAAATACTTTCAATTGTTTTGTGGG
>JAHIOG010000590.1 GCA_018895675.1 bacterium | reverse complement strand
TGCTTGATAACACGAGGACCGGCAAAGCCAATCAATGCTCCGGGCTCAGCAATAATTATATCACCCAGCATCGCAAAACTGGCGGTAGTACCTCCGGTTGTCGGGTCGGTCAATATTGAAATATACAGGCCGCCTTCCTCATGAAATTGAGAAAGTTTGGCGCTGGTCTTTGCCATCTGCATCAAAGAAAGCACTCCTTCCTGCATACGGGCACCACCAGATGATGATACTATGATCAGGGGTAATTTTTTCTCACGTGCCCGATCAATAGCCCGGGATATTTTCTCCCCAACAACCGAGCCCATGCTTCCGCCGATGAATTTAAATTCCATTACACATAAAACAATACGGTGTTTTGAAAGATCTCCTTCAACGGTTACGACTGCATCATACTTTCCGGTTTTGGCCTTCGCAGTTTTCAAGCGATCACTATAGCGCTTGGAATCTTTAAATTTCAGCGGATCGTTGGATTGTATTTTTTGATTGAATTCTTCGTATTCAGCATCTATTAACATTTCTATATATTCATCACTGGAAATACGAAAGTGATACTGGCACTGGGTACAGATCCAATAATTTCGATCTAATTCACGTTTGTAAAGATATTCGGAACAGTTCGGACATTTTATCCAGAGTCCGTCCGGTATTACCTTTTTCTCCGTTCCGAGCAATCCTTTTTTTGTTCTTCTAAACCAATCAACCATAAAAACCTCATTCTAAAAATCGAGTCAGCATCAAAGCATTATCGTTATTTTCGTAATATTTCGCTTTTTTACCAACGATTTTAAACCCCATTTTATCATACAAATTTCGGGCTGCGTTGTTTTTTTCATTCACTTCCAATGTAATCGTCGCTACTCCTTTTTTCCGGCAACGCTCAATTGCCCATCGCAACAGGTACTCGCCACACCCTATCTTCCTGCAATCAGGATGAATGGCAATATTGGCAATATGGGCTTCATTTTTCAAAATCCAGAATATAATATACCCGGCTAACAATTTCCGAACCTCAATAATATAAAAAAAACTAACCGGATTATACAATTCACCCCGAAAAAAATCAACCGCCCAGGGAGTAGTGAATGACATTTTTTCAATGATCATGATCTCTCCGATATCCCGCTCATTGGCTCGTCTTATCCGGATTGCGGCTGCGGCGTCCATTTTTTCGCCTCAAATTCACTGAAATAAAGCGGTTCCAAATCGGGTTTACTAAGAGAAATCAATTGCTCATAATGACGATGCGCTAATAATGCGACATGATCACCTTCCGGATATATTGTATGTACCTGTTTCCCGGTTGGGAATTCAACAATCGAAGGACTGACAAACATCGATATGTCTTTATATTTTTCAAAAATTTCTGAAAAAGAATTATAGTTTACTGTCATTTCTTTCAAATCCAAAAAACATTCCCTGTTTGATCGAATATGATATGCCAGATCACGGTGAGATTTAATCAGTAAAACCATATCGGAATCAATGTCCCGCCGCGCCACACTTTCCAGAACTGCCATCGTCGGTACCGGTAATACCGGCAGCTGTCCCGGCAGGGCTAATCCTTTGGCTGTACTCAAGCCAATCCGCAATCCTGTATAAGAACCCGGACCGATACTCACGGCAATCGCGTCAATTTGGTCTGCCAGTATCATTTCAACGATAACTTCATCGATGAGAGATATAAGCCTTTCTGATGCCATCGACCGTCCCCGTTCGGATTTCTTCCTAATAACGACACCATCCCGGACTAATCCGACGCTGCAATTATCCGTAGATGTATCGATACCTAAAATATTCATCGATTCAACTGATCTTTATTCGTTGTTCCAATTGCCGTTCAATTTCCGGCGGCGCCTGAATGTGAATCCCCCGGCAATTATTTCTATCAATTCTATGGTTCATCCGAATCCGGATAGCCGTATCGGGAATTAATTCTTCGATTGTATCCGCCCATTCCACCAGGGTTATTCCGTCACCGTAAAAATAATCATTAATGCCCAACTCAATCCACTCTTCTATTCGATCTTCCCGGTAGCAATCAATGTGATATATCGGAATGTCACCATCATATTCATTCACCAATGTATATGTTGGGCTCTCAACTTGCTGCTGAATTTCCAACCCTCTGCAAATACCCCGTATCATTGTCGTCTTTCCTGTTGCCAAATCTCCAATAAATGCGACAACTGACTCTTTCGTTAAAAGAGCCGACAATTTTTCTCCAAGCTCTTCCGTTTCATTTGCCGAACAAGTTTCAAGAACAATCATAATTTCTATTTTGGCGTCAGTGTCACAATCGGTAAAATCATCTCTTCCATTGACATTCCACCGTGCTGAAATGTGTCCCGGTAATGGGACTGGAATTTATGATAGTTCGTCGGATATACGAAATAAAAGTTTTCTTTGGCAAACAGGTAATTCGTATTAATCCCCAGATTCGGCAACCGGTATTTTTCAGGTTCTTTTGCTAACAGAGCATATTTTTGATGAACGTTTAAATTTTTACCATACTTGAAGCGAATATTAGGCGAGGTTTCTTTATCGCCGATTACTTTCACATCGTTTTGAACCCGAATACTGCCATGATCGCTGGTTATAATAACAGTAAAATCATACCCGGCAAATTTTTTCAACACCGAATATATCCAGGAATGTTTAAACCAGGTTCTAACGACAGAGCGATAGCTGGCTTCATTGGAGACAATCTCTCTTAAAATTTCTGAATCAGAACGGCGATGCGCCAACACATCAACAAAATTTATCACCAGTGCGATGAACGGATTCTCAAGATAGGTTGAGAGTTTTTTATCCGCCGACCAGCCGGAATTTGAATCCAGAACTTTAATGTATTTTACATTACGGTGTAAATCCGGGCAGTCTTCCATAACAAGCTTATTGAGCATTTGAGCTTCATGCCGGTTCATGGATAACTCGTCTTCTCCATCTTTCTCCCATATATCAGGATAATTCTTCTGGATATCATCCGGAAACATACCACTGAAAATAGAATTCCTGGAATAGGGCGTCGCAGAGGGTAAAATAGAAAAATAATAATCCGTCGCAATATTATAAAAATCGTAGAGTAGAGGCTCAAAGGTCAGCCATTGATCCAGACGCATACAATCAATAACAATAAAAAGTACTTTTTCCTTATTTTTGAGACGGGGAAATACAAATTTCCGGATTATATCCGGCGACAGTGCCGGTCGAAAGTGTGGATCTTCATTGACCCAATCGGCATAGTGTTTATCTAAAAATTTACCGAACTCAATATTGCAATCACGGACCTGGCTTTCAAGAGTTTCATTCAACCCCAGATCGGGATGATCGTCAAACTCAATATCCCAGTTAGCCAGTTTTTTATAAATTTCAATCCAGTCTTTACTACTCAAATCATTGTATAATCGTCGAGAAATCGCATGGAATTCTTCCATGTAATTACGGGTTACATGCTCGGAAGAGATTCGTTGCTTTTCCAGAACCTTTTTACAAGCCATGAGAATCTGACTGGGATTTACGGGTTTGGTCAGATAATCGGTAATCTTCTGACCGATAGCTTTCTCCATCAGACTTTCTTCTTCATTCTTGGTAATCATGATCACCGGCAGTCCCGGTTTGATATCCTTGATCTCAGCCAGGGTCGTCAGCCCGTCTTTGCCTGCCATCATCTCATCCAGAAGCACCAGGTCATAATTCGTTTCCGACACCAGTTTGACGGCGTCATTTCCATTTGATACCGGTGTGACGTCGAAAGCGTGGCTTTTAAGAAACAGTATATGGGCTTTCAAGAGATCGATTTCATCATCCACCCATAATATTTTACCTTTTTTTATTCCCATCATTCACATCCCGGCTAATAATTTCTTGTATATCGTATGTAATGTAGTTGAATCTAACTTCCAACCAATAAGTTTTTTCATCTTACAAATCTATGTACCCGCTCGGATATATAAAAATGGGTAGACTGTTTTCATACGACCATCTACCCATTATAGTTCCCGGTATTTACCGGATTATTTTGTCGTCATAATAAACTCACCCTGCCAATCGTCGCCGGGCGGATTTTCCTTAAAAATCTTACAACGTCTGATGAATACTTTTGATGGCGGATCATCGCCGGTAACGTTAATTGACTGTTGAAACTGTTCGATTGCCTCATCCCATTGCGTGTCCCAATACAGTTCAATCCCTTTTGTAAAATATGCCTGGATCAGCGACTGGTCGTTCGTCAATTCGCCTTTCTTAGCCATCAGTTCATAAACTGTAATTGGTATCAACTTGCCCTTTACAACCAGTCTGTCCAATATTCTAACTTCAATTTTATCTTTGGCTCGTTTATAGGTTTCTTCGCCAATCATCATATAGGAACCATACTGTTTATTGGCGCCTTCAAACCGACTGGCCTGGTTCACCGCGTCTCCCATCACCGTATATTGGAATCGCTGAGCGCTGCCCATGTTCCCGGCGCTGACAATACCGGAATTCACACCCATTCGGACATATATATCAACACCGTGAGCCTTTTTAATCTCTTTACGAATATCAACGAGAGCTGCCTGTTGGTCAAGCGTAGCAAAGCAGGCTTTCCAGGCATGATCCGGGTCTTCCATAGGCACACCAAAATCACACATAATGGCGTCACCTTCATATTTATCGACATACCCATCATAAGACATCAGAATGTCTGTCATAGGTGATAGATATTTATTTAAAACTACCGATAATTCTTCGGCTGAAAGACTTTCGGAAATTGTCGTAAAATCGGCAACATCGGAGAAGAACATTGTAGCTTCACGTTTCTCACCGGAAAGACTGAATGCGTCGGGATGATCTTCAAGATATTTCAACACTTTTGGGCTCATATAGGTCTGGAACATACCCCTGATTTTCTTCTTCTCCTTCTGTTCCGATATAAACTGATAAACTACATTGCTTACATAACTCACCAAAATAATGACAACAACCGGAATCATGTAAATCCAGGTGTTTTTCTCAATGAATATCCATATTAAGCCTGCTACATAAGCGCCGGCAAGTACGGCTGAA
Organism: bacterium; assembly: GCA_018895675.1. Taxonomy (GTDB): domain Bacteria; phylum Fidelibacterota; class UBA2242; order UBA2242; family UBA2242; genus UBA9312. The sequence goes on along the minus strand of JAHIOG010000590.1, from coordinate 1,767 downwards.
AACAATCCACCGAGTGCCGGTCGGACTATACTGACAATCAAAGACGTTAATATTCCAATTACAAAAATGATGATGATATTCTGATAGAATGGCAGGGTTTTGATAAAATTACCGTCCAACATCGTCTGAATAGCATGAGCATGTGTTTCTACACCGGGGGTTTGTTTCCGAACGCCACCATAATTATAAAACGGAGTGAGTTTATTATCGTGCAGCTCCTCAATGGAAACCCCGATCAGAGCGATTTTATCTTTGAATGGATTCAATTGATCCAATATAGCATCCACACTGGCGGTATCGCCCAGCGCTAATGCTGTAAACGCATCCATCTGCAAGGTGGAATCGGAAAGTAAAGCCAATCGTAATTCATAGGGATATACAGAATTTTTCTTAAAGAGTTCCATATAATCGGTATCTTCTTCGTCTCTTAAATCAAAATCCGCATCGTCTAAAACGCTCGACATTGAATAAGTCGGAATCGTACCGGCAGGTCCATAATAATTAATCAGAAACGTTTGTTCAAACCCAAGGCTGCTACGGTGTCCCAATAACCGTATTACCTCTTCCCCGGTTGAATCCTTAAATGTAAAATAGCCGTTATTAAAACTGTATTGAGCGTTTCCAGGAACACCTTTCTCGGCAAAAAGGACTTTTGAACCTATGGTGTAAATAAACTTATTATTCTGATAGGATTCAAAGATAGAATAGCGTCGCAGAAAACCGTCGGGGTCTTGTAACTCTCCTACAACTCCCCACTCTCTGCCGGTTTCTAAAAGTACGGGTATCGGTTCATTGGGATAAGCATAAATACCGGCCGGTGTTTGTACGCGGTCTATTTTCCCGGCAAGAATGATATTTTCGTTTCGGCGAACAGCATCAGCGAGAATGGAATCGCCCAAAGGATTTTTCATATCCGGTTCGGTAAACTGAATATCAAACATTATCCGCCGGATACCAACTTCATTCAAATTATCAATCAGCGTGGCATAATATTCCCGTGGATAGTGATAGCGATCCCTACAGGCGGTAAACGTCTGCTGATCAATCGCTACTATAATCAGATCTGAATGGGAAACATCCTGAGGTCCCCGCCAGCGAAACCTGAAATCCAGTGATTTAAGTTCCGATCCCCGGAATAATCCAAGAATTAACATAAAGGAGACAAGAACAGAAAATATAACAGCAATGAGAAGTCCCCATGCAGTTTTTTTTATTGCACCTTTTTTCATTTACACAACTGTTTATTGAGTTAAAATAACAATGTATAATTGACCATGAAGCTCAGGTCGCTGAATGTTTCGCCGCTCAATCGATCATTCAGCAAGCTGTAGCGCAGTCTCCAGCGCAGCTGGTGCATTTCCAAAAACCGGTACATACCACCCGTAAAAACGTTGTTCTTGGTAAAATCGATCATACCGGAACCGCTGGTCAGGTTGTGCCCCAGTTCAGTCGCTAATTTACCGTCGAAGAATTCATACCTGCCTCTTAACATCATAGTAAATAATTCATACGGGTTTTCAACCAGCGTACTTTTAGTAGTATTTGTACTAAACTTTACATTTGTTTTCAAGGGGAAGGGAAAATTTGAATTTATTCCGAAGGCTAACATAGATGTACTCGATTCATTAAACTGGTATCCGGGCACACGGTCTGTAATCCGATCGCTACGATCCGAATTTGCATACGTGATATTAATCGTATTCTTTATATCAGCAATTTCTACAATATGGGATATGCGAAAATCCTGGCGAATGGTTGAGTTGGATT
>JAHIOG010000589.1 GCA_018895675.1 bacterium | reverse complement strand
GGCGGGTATGTTCCATATACGTATATCGGCGCCGCATACGGAGCAGAATTTCTATTGGCGAAAACCGAACGCATTGGTTCCGAAAGTATAATTGAAGAAGACCGTTTTGTCGCCGCTGTGGAATGGGCGGATGCACTTGGCGCAGATATTATAAGTTCATCAGTAGCATATCGGGATTTTGACAATAGCGATGACGATTATTTTTTTGAAGATCTCGATGGTAAAACCACGGCATCTGCAAGAGCAATTAACTGGGCATTTAAACGAGGAATCTTATCGGTTATCACAGCCGGTAACTACGCCTTGTATTTCCCCCAGGATGGCGGACTGCATACGCCTGCTGATGCATTTGGCGCATTAAGCGTCGGCGCCGTTAATTTAGACGGAATAATCGCATCCTTCAGTTCACATGGACCGACGGCTGACGGTCGTATAAAACCAGATATGTGTGCATTGGGAGTAAATACTTATATGGCGGATGCAGCATCTCCAAATAGCTACTCTTATCATAGCGGCACCTCCTTTTCAACACCATTAATAACCGGAGCGGCAGCACTTGTAATGGAAAAATATCCCGATCTGCCGCCGGCACAAATAATTGAACGATTAAAAGCCTACGCCACTCAAGTGGACTCACCGGACAATCGGTATGGCTGGGGAATTCCAAATACAGCGCTCTCCATGTTTGAAAACGGTTCTGCCCGAATTCCCGATTGGTCCGGATCTGAGAATAAAATCTACTCTTTCCCAAATCCATCATTTCAGAATGTCTCTTTTCATTTCCGCTGGACCAATGTTAGCCCCTCGAAAAAGGAAACATCAATTAGTATATATAACTTGTTAGGTGAACTAATCTGGAAAGATGATTTACAACCAAAAATTGTAGGACTAAATGAAGTTGTCTTATGGAATCTAAAAAATTTTAGCGGGGTATTTGTCCCGTCCGGGGTTTATTTTGTAGCAGTAAAAGACGGACACACAACAATTAGGGGAAAGTTTCTTGTCTTACACTAACAACCATTATATCATCACCCGTGTTGACAACCATATAAACTTGCCTTGGTCTAAAAAGGGATATTGAAGCATGGATCAGCAAGAAATCGAGATAATTGAACGAATAAAAAATGGCGATGAGATGGCTTTCCAGCAAATCATGAGCAAATATGGCGAAAGAGTCATGGGGCTGGCTTTCCATTTCACGAAAAATTACCAGGACGCCGAAGACCTTTATCAGGAGACTTTTATAAAAGTTTATCGGAACATCAATTCTTTCCGGTTTGAAAGCGAATTCTTCACCTGGGTTTACCGTATCCTGGCTAATCAAGCATTTAATTATTTCCGAAAATCCAAACGGATGACGATCGTCGACCCGGGTGAAAATGATTACTTATGGGAAACTATCCCGGCTGATGAATCCTGCGAGCCGGATCAGGCAACGTTGAATTCATCGCTGAGAGAAGAGATCGACCGGGCGCTATTGCAATTATCATCACAACAGAGGGTTGTGTTTATTTTAAAACATTATGAGGGTAAAAAGATCAAAGACATCGCATTAATTTTAGATTGTACCGAAGGAACCGTTAAGCGGTACCTGTTCCGGGCGACGCGAAAATTACAAACAATTTTAGTTAGAGCATAAAGTGGAGAAACCCATGAAACAGCATAAACCATACGAAGACATGCTCCTGCTTTTCTTCTATGATGAATTAAAACCCGGTGATCGAAAAATATTTAAGCGCCATCTCGAAACCTGTGCGGAATGCAAAAACAATCTGGAGAGTTTAGCGATACTTAAAGCTTCTTTGGAACAAGTCCCTAAAGCAGTTCCCTCGACAGCCTTGATTGAGCGAGCCAACCTGAGGATTATGAATCAGATACGGCAATCCCAACGTTTCAAATTCAGCAATACAATTTCAAACTTAATAGACGATATTCAGGAATCTCTGGTTAGTGTGTTTGCCCGTCCGCGCTATCAACTGATTGCCATCGGGATCACCTTTATATTAGGTGTTTTTATTGGGAAATTATGGTTAAGCAGTGGTTTGCGCAATGATCCCGGCATGCTGGCAAATTTTGTGAATTATCAGGCTTCGTTAACACAAACCGAAAAAGAAAACTTACAGAAAACCATGGCGAATTATCTTCTCCATTCCGGGGGATTCGAAATCGCCGATCTCATACAAGAAACGCCAACAGATGATGAAGACGGTATTGTGGAAGTTAATATTAAGATAGAGCGGGATTTTGCCGTAAAGGGTGGTTTAGATGACCCGACCATCTTAAACATGCTCCGATATTCCGCCCTGCATGATAATGATAAAGCCCGAAGACTTCGGGCGATCAAATTATTATCAAAAACACCCCAGAATCACTACAACGAATCTATTATGATCTCCGTTGTTTTGAACGATTTGGAAAAAGAACTGCGAGTTCAGGCATTAGAAACATTGGCGTCATATACTATAAACGATCAGATTCTGGATACATATAAAACTATCGCACTGCGTGACAGCAGTAATTCTATGCGCTCAACTGCAATGGAACAGTTATATAACAATGCTGACGATACTGTTATTCCCGTTTTGGCGCTGATCGCCTCCAATGATGAAAATGAGACGATACGAGATACAGCCCAAAAATATCTTGATGAAATCGTGAAAAACATTAGTCCAGCAAATAATAAATAGGTGTTGCTATGAAAACCAAATATTTAACAATATTTTTTATCCTTCTAATCGGCGGTCATTCGTTAGCACAGAAATTCGATTTCGATGGAATGCGCTACAGGGGTGAAATTAAAAAAGAATACAGCCTGTCGGAAAACGGGTCGCTGATCATGAAAAATATACATGGCGATGTTGAAATCGTTGGCGAAGCCCGTAATGATATTCTGGTTACTGAAAAATTTAGCATTAACGCCTATTCCGAGTCCAGCGCAGAAAAGATATACCAGAGTCAACGCGCAAAATACATATTAAAAGGAAAAACACTGCTGATCGAAGGCGCGGGCAGCTCTCGAAGGTATCAAAGCGATTTTATCGTGCAGGTTCCTTCAAAATTCAACGTGGATATTAACACTAGCGGTGGCGACATCGTTGCAGAAACCATAAATGGTATCGTCGAACTTCATACATCCGGTGGTGATATAGATGTTGTTGAAATTACCGGAAAACTCGATTTACATACGTCCGGCGGTGACATTAATATTTGCAAAAGCCGTAAAGATATAACCGCAGTTACATCCGGCGGCGATATTTCGCTCAACAGAATTGTTGGTCACCTGTATGCAAAAACTTCCGGTGGCGATATTACCGTCGAGGACATGGAAGGTGATGGAGAGGTGAGAACTTCCGGTGGCGATATTTATGTATCGCGAATTAAAGGAGACCGCCTCGACGCCAGCACATCGGGTGGCGATATAGGCGCCGATTATATCAACACTAACATTAAACTAAGCACTTCGGGCGGTGATATCAATATTGGGATATCCAAACTCAATGTGCGCTTGCACACCTCGGGCGGCGATATAGACATTAATGAAGTTGGCGGAAATCTGGACGCCGGCACCTCTGGTGGCGATATTTATGTTAAAAACGTTATTGGATTTTGTGACATTAACACCTCTGGTGGAGATATTGAGATAGAAACTGCCCGCAGCAAAGTAAAAACTACTGCATCAGGTGGTGATATTATCCTTTTATCTGTTTATGGAGCGGTCTATGCCCACACGTCTGGCGGGGATATCGAACTTCAGAAAGTTATCGATAAATCTATCAAGGATCATTCCATTAATATGAAGAGTTCCGGCGGAGATGTCCGTTTATACATCCCGGATAATATAGAAGCAGACGTCTTTGCCCAGATAACTGTCCATAATAAATGGGACAATAATCAAATTCGTTCTGATTTCCCATTAAACATCAACAAGGAGCGCCAGGGTTCTAAACTAATCATCACTGGCGAAGGGCGAATAAACGGCGGTGGCGATGACATCACCCTGAAAACCAGCGGTGGTGATATAAAGATCAACAGAATTCTTCAATAAATTAGGAGTAGCAAATGCCGTATGAGCATTTAAGATTTGTGAGGTTTACAATGAAGAGTGGTATTGTTATCTGTTTAAGCCTGTTCCTGACCTTTTCGTTCGCCGATGAAAGGGTTACAGAACAGCATGACATCCCTTATAAGGGAGAAGAAGAACTGGATGTTGGCATTGAAATCGGATTAGGAAAACTGGAGCTCAAAAGCAACGGGGGCGGCAAGTATATTATGCAGTCGGAAATCACCTATTCGAAAGCACTATATAAGCCTGAAGTTGTGTATAAAACTGTTGGCAAACGGGGAAAACTACGATTAATCTCTAAACAAATTGATAAAAGCCGCTTCTGGGGACATTCCAAAAAAAGTTCATCCGCTAATGTGAAAAACAACTATTGGCAAGTCGCAATGATCGAAACAATACCGACAGCCTACAATATTGATTTAGGGCTCGGGAAGGGGATATTGGATTTCACAAACCTGAAAGTAAACAACCTGAGCCTTGCGTGTGGCTTGAGCGACGTCGTCGTTGAATTTACAAAAAGCAATAAAGAACGGATCCGAACTCTTGTTATTGAAACGGGTCTGGGCAATGTCGAAGCATATGGCCTCGGCTATGCGAATATGGATCGGTTTGACGTTGAGTGCGGACTTGGATCGACGAATCTACGCTTTGACGGAGATTTAAACCGGGATGTCAAAGGACGCATTACCGTTGGTCTCGGATCGGTAGACATTGAAATCCCCGAAAAATACGCTGTCCAGATCGAAGCCGAAAGTTCATTTCTATCTTCTATGAATTTCAGGGGATTCAGAGAAATTGAAGAAAATATTTACCGAAGTAAAAACTGGAAAAGCGCCAAAAAACGCATTTATATGATCGTGGAGGTCGGTCTGGGAAGTGTCGATATTGAATGGATAGATTAACCACACAGCGTCAGTTAATAAGTTTTATACCGAATATAATGCTAAATTTGTAAGTTATGTATTGATGGAATCGTAAAAAGTATCAAAACTGTCATTCTGAGAGAGGCACGAACGAAGAATCTGGTTGGATTGGTGCGATATGTCTTAAGCGATTCTTCTTCACTTCGTTCATCAGAATGACACATCTGAATTACTTTTTACGAGTTCATCATGTATTAGGGTTAAGATAAATAGATTACTATATACGTAGCGTGGTTCAATATATTGGACTGCGCTTTTTTATTCTTCTAAAAAATCTTCCCGAACCAATACCAGGATATAGGAATGGGGCACAATTATATATTTCTTTCCTTCGAGCTCTATCTCTATGGCATATTTCCGCAAAAAGATGGCATAATCGCCCTCTTCCGCCTGCAGGGGTAAATACTGGAGCTCTTTATGCCCAGACGCCCAGGGTTCATCGCTCAAATCATCCGCCGATGGGAGCGGAAATCCAGGACCAACCTTTACAATGTATCCACCCTGAACATTTTCCTTTTCCTTTACACCGGGAGGCAAATACAAGCCGGAAGGCGTTTTCGAATTGTCGGAATCCTGATCGATTAACACCCGGTCACCAACGAGAATAATTTCTTTTTCACCTTTCATCATATGTAAATTTACTAATTATATGCGTAATCTAAAACGTGAATTTTTTCTTTTTGTTGGTCAGGTTTTATAATTTCCTTTTGGCAACAGGGCTTTACTCTGTAGCCTTCCACATCACAACCCTGAGACGAAAATATAAACATTAACCACTCAATTTATTGAGTGGATTTGATGCTTCCAGCAATACAAACCGCCTGTCCCCTTAGGGAATTTATTCGGTGGGTACCCCGACTAAAGTCGGGGCGACAAGTAGAAGCCATTCTATCCCATCGAATAAATTCGATGGTTAATGTTTTTCTGCAGCCGAGCTAAGTGCCGTTGCACAGTGCCTGCCCGAACTGTCAGGCGGGGAGCCCCGAAACGAGAACAAAAAATTCTCGCTTTATAAGGCTGAGTTACTAAACATCGGTAATCCGACTGATCCGGTATCCGATTGTGGATACTTATTTTATCTCATTAATAACAGTTTTCTGGTTTTTACGAATGTCCTATTCCCGGATTTTGCCACAATTCTGTATAGATACATTCCGCTGGGAACAGTATTTCCCGATCTGTCTTTAGCATCCCAGATGACTTTATAGTATTTTGCTTCCTGATTATTATTAACGAGAGTTGCTACTTCTCTGCCTAACAAATCGTATATCCTTATATCCACATGGCTAAGTTTCGGCAAACCATAAATTATGGTTGTGGTCGGATTAAAGGGATTGGGGTAATTCTGTTTCAGAGAATACTCATTGGGTATTTGACTCATCAGATATTCAATCCCTGTAACAGGGCTCACAATTACAATAAGAGAGTCATAAACAGTGAATTCTCCATCGGAAACACTCAGAACAACTGTATCCTGACCTGACAAATTTTCCTCTACCCAAAATATTGCAGTTTTCATTGTATCGTTTATATGACAAAGAACAAAACTGCTATGAATATACGACCAGCTGAGGCTTGAATCCGGATTGTCAACATCTGAAGCCAATTCTGTTAATAGAAGTGTATCACTAACATTTGAATCAAACGATATGGAATCCGGCATTAACTCTGTGAAATAAGGCGGATCATTCACCGGATGTACGGTAATAACAAAGGAAGCCTCATCAAAAAATTCGCCATCACTTACTTTTGCAGATAAAGTATCTTTACCGAACCAATCTATTTGGGAACTTAGGGTAACAGAATCTTCATCCATTGTAACATATACATAATCTGTATCGGAAAACGACCAAGTAAGGGAACTGTCGGCATTATCCGGATCATAAACGAAATCATACAAGTATGATATGGCAAATTTCAATTGCTCATCTTCATTAAAACTTGTATCAGGTATAGTAGAAATTACTGGTGGGTCATT
>JAHIOG010000588.1 GCA_018895675.1 bacterium | reverse complement strand
CACTACGTTTTGAGAAAATCAAAGACATGACCGACCCTAAGTTGTTGTTTCTATTGATCCGGATTTTTTAAAATTGGCTCTGACTGTCAAAGAAAAGTCTAAGCGAAGACACGAGATAACGCAAACCCGTTTTCGATGAAACGAAGTGGAATCAAACGGGTTTCGCGGATTTCTCTGGTTGCAGGGTTACACTCTGCAACCAATCTGCTGATGATACCATTCCGGAGCATAGCCCCGGAACGAGAATAAAGGGGAAACATTCTGAGTTTATGACGATGTGCTTTTGTTGTGCTTCGGGGATGCTGAAACCCATACCGATAGATATCGTGAAGTATCATTAGATAATCCCGATGAATATCGGGACAAAGTTATCCTTATCTCTAGTTGCAGGGTTGTACTCTGTAGTTTTTTTCCTTTAGAGATTATGAATAATCATTTTCCCAAATCAATCTGCAGGCCAAACCGTATTTCCCTGGGTTTGCCGAATAAATCTCCCCCTTGTTCTATTTGATAATGCTGTCGATGGAGAATATTAATTAATTCATACATGCGTTTATATTCTGGACCAAAAACTTTTCCATAAAACTTCATTTCAGCAAATCCATCGTTATATATCTGACCTGACCTACGGTATACATGCTGTATGTTTTTCCGATTGAAGACGTTTTGAATATATAAAAAAGCCGTTAATGAGAAATTGTGAAAAATAAATGATCGATCAACTTTGAGATCGAATTGATAAACCCAGGGAGTAGTAATCTCAGCATCAATATTAAATCTTCTACGAGGGTCCTCATCGCTCAGCAAACTGCCAAGATGTAAAGCTCCTCACCCAAATCCTCCTTCAAATACGGTAAAGGGGTGTCCACTTTTCATTCGAAAAAGCAAACTTATGCCTGTATTTTTCAGCAATGGGGGCAAACTTTCATCTGCTTTATAATTGAACAGAGCGTTCAGCCGATGCTTTGAATTGTATTCCAAGGGCGATAAAGGCAGATCAGGATAAAAGTCCGATCGATAAGGGCTTCTATGAGTTATCCAAACATTTGAAATAGGATATGAGCTTTTGCCCCGGACATCAGAAAAAGTATAGTTGATCCATACAATTTTTCCTTTATTGTCGTAGTGGAAATCGAATTCTACACCTCGAGATAAAGTCAAACCGAGATTATCAAGCTTCAAGTAGGACATGGAATCAGGCAAAGTTAAAAATCTAAGAGATTCAAGAGAACCTCTAATTGATTTGTTGAATAGCGAAGCGCTAAATCGACCTTTCCATTGAGTTTGATAGGACATACCTATAACAGTTTGGGTTGCAAGTACTGGTTTAGCATCGAGTGCTCGTAAATCGGTAGTAAACTAACCGCCATAAAATTGATTTGTTAAATATCCACGATTTGCATAAACATCCTGCAGCTTAGGCATCTGTACATATTTTCCGTAATTGAAATAAATAGCACAATTGTCATTAACAACAAATGTTCCATTAATACGGGGTGAGATATAGCTACGATAAGGCGCCGCTTTCATTATGGAGTCAGGTATATTATTATAGTAACTTTCGGAGTAGTAGAGTGGTTGTTTTAATATACGTGCACCATTGGAAAAGGTATCATAGCGGATTCCAAAATTAAGATATGATTCACTATTGCTGTAACGATCCTCAAAATAAAATGATACCATGGATGGATATCCGGGAGCCTCATTCACATTGTCCCCCTTATTTATCTTTCTGCCAAAAACATCGTAACCAAAAACATCATCAAGTAACCAATCTCGAATTAGTATTTGATGTTCGCTATTATCACTACCAAATGGAATACCATATTCTTCTAACCACTTGCCATATTTTACATAATAATCACCGAGAGTTCTGGTTTTGAAATGTCGTAAACTACGTCGTTGCGACAAACTTCCTAAAACCAGCTGATGATGACCAATTTTTTTTTGAATGTAACCTGTTATACCGCTGTAATCTTCTTCAGATTTGGAATAGTAGGTAATAATTTTTCCAGGGCGGGAAAAAGGGAAAAAGTGAATCAACATTGTTGAAACGCTATCCTTATATAGTGCTAGCTCATCTTTAAAGACAGGATCATAGGTTTTATTATTTGAGCGGAGAATATCATATTGAAAATGTATTTTAAAATTGTTGTTTGTTGAATATTCTCCTTGAAAAGATAATAAACTGGCTTGTTGTTTGTGCTCCGGGACGTGTTCAGAATTAAAAATGTGTCGAATAGGTATATCATTCTTTTGCAGCTTTTTCCGATTGAATGCCCCGATTACCCTTACACTAAATGGTTTGAAGTTACCAGAAAAGAGTCCATTAAAGGTATAACGATTGGATTCTGCGGTTGGAATATTACCCGGACGAACAAGGATCTCATCTGTACCCACAAAATCCTGCAAAGGTATTTCTAAATACTTCGGATAATAACTTAAAACTACCAAAGGCATTTCAGGTCCACCTATTTTAAACCCTTCCCAGAATTTTCTATAATGATCATCAAAATTATCGTTTTCAAAGGCAGCGAAAAAACGCAGATTATCTATAAATATTTTGCCTTCTCCCATAAATAAATAATTGGCATAACCGTAAGAATAAGTACCAAATCGATCATTGTAGATCGAAGTAAAACGATCGCTCTCGGTTTTTAGTGTAAATTGTATTTTTTTCGAGGGTTGCCTTAACTGGTGCTGAATATAAGCAACTGCGTTTCCGGTGGATGCATCTGGTGATTTTCGCAATGAGATCCTTTCCAGCGCTTCCGGTATAAAACGAACCAGATTACGCCCCGTATACGCACTGCGGACATCCACACCTTCAAAGGAGTAGCCAATTTCATCATTCCGGCTACCGCGAATATGAATAAAATCAGTCCCACGAAAATCCTGTATAACTGCGCTATTAAACAACCTATAATATTCATGGGATTCACCTCTAAATGGAAAATCTTTCAACATTTGAAATGAAATAGTCTCTACATCGGACGCAAAATAATTTAATTTAACCATTTCTAAGTCTTTATCTTTCGAATTTTCCGGTTGATTTTGAGAATAAAGTCTAATGGAAAATCCAAAAAGAAAAAATAAAAAAATGGCAACCAGATTGAAATTGATTTTTCTAATTATTTTCTTCTTCATATACTTTTAGCTTTTGGAGTTAACTTTTAAGTAATTTTCTGAATTCAAGTCGCAAGTGTAACATTTCATTTAGTTGGAAAATACTTCATTTGGCGTTTTAAAGTTAAGGCATTTTCTTGGTGTGGAAGCAAGTAAAATTTTGGGGGCTCACCGGTAGTTTTCATTTTTTTTTGATGTTTCACTCCACAACTGATTCAATTTTTTGCTTCTCAGGGCTAACAAATTATTGATACCCTCGTGACTCCAACTTATACCTTGTTTTTTACATCGTCTCTCTGGTTACAGGGTCCTTCTAGCTACGGGGTTGTACTCTGTAGCCTTTATGTCCGTTCCGCAGCGGAGCCCCGGAACGATAATAAAATGGTCTTTTTCACTCTGGAGGATATAAACAAAATACATTGGTTTATCAATCGACATTTTACTACGAGATAACAAGTTATCCTTACGCTTACATCTCGAAATATCGCCGGATCGTATCCAGCTCTTTGCGTTTTTTGGGTTTTTGAGCAGGATATACTTTTTCAGGATAGCCCAGACTAATCAATATATCAATTTTTGTTGATCGGGGAAGATTCAATACTTT
>JAHIOG010000587.1 GCA_018895675.1 bacterium | reverse complement strand
GGTTGCATCTGAATCAGGATGGGACATTCCGTGGGTGCGATTCCCATGCTATATGCGCCGCCATCATAGGATGTAACGGCATAAAAATATCTTTGACCATTCTGTACATTTTCGTCAACAAAAGTATGCTGAAGACCGTTATCGCTCCCAAGATTAAACTTAATTCCATTAATATCTAAGGAAGAATCCACTCCACAGAGCCCATCCTTTAAATCAAACTGTGCAATCGGTTTATAATATGTCGGAACACCATCCGTATCGGTTATTTTATATTGATCAATAAATGCCGGATCTGTAGATCGATAGATACGATATCCCTGGAAATCATATCCGTTGGCACCTAAATCTGCCATATAATTATCGTATGATCCCTCAGACTTATCATCCCAATAGAGTGTTATTTTTCCATCGCCGGCAACTGCCGTAACAGTAGGTGGCTGGGGCGCTTTTGCAAATTGATAATCCGCATCATAAGTTTTTTGTGCCACATATTTATTACGGAGAGCATCATCCTGGTCAACCCCCATATTTATTGCTATTGAAAAACGCTCGGTCTGACCAACCAAAAGAGGAAAATAACCGGAAGTTACATGCAGATTATAATCGCCTGTAAGTACAATTGATGGGTCAAAAAACTTACCGGGCGTTAAAAATTTTGTCCACATTCTGCTATCTGCCATGCCCATAACATCTACAGATGATTGCATATAAGCTGCCGCAGTTAAACCAATCTGGTCCGACTCCGATACATCCGTAACATCTATATTGGGTTCACCGGGTAAACCGGTTCCGGCTCCTGTAGTTGGAATTCCGTCATTTTCCCCCTGGTCACCAGAATATCCCTGACCATCTAATCCTACATCATCGGATAATGCGCTCCAGTCTCCATCATTGTCCACACCATCAAAACGGGTTTCGTCTATCATAGGCGCTACAGTTTCTTGACTATAAGAAACTGTATCACCTGCAACCAATAATCCCCGTTTTATCACATCTCCGGGTTCAAATGCTTTATAATTGATATATCTAACGGGAATAATACCCTTAATTGTTAACCTATCGAGATGTAAATCCCGATTTTCATCAATTAATCCATCTAAATCATCATCAAGCAAATTATCAGGATCTTCAGATAGTACAAGTCCTGAACTCAGATTATATTCTTTACCCTGGGAAATGACAGTGGTATCATTGCCGGAATATTTAATAATATGACGAGTATAATTTTCATCGATTAGAACAATTTTCTTCCCGGCAGTTAAAACCAGAGGTTCAAAATCAGCATCAGTAAAAAGAGGCACTAAAGTCTCATAATTCTCCCACTTCGCTAATAGTTCCGGATGTTCGTCGGCATCACCATCATTATCAATCCCATCTACACCATTTCCGGGTGTTTCAAGAAATGATGTGGCAACCACACCAACCGGAGTATTACCGAAGTATTTATTCCCTACATAAGGAGGCGAATCCATACACCAGGCCACATTTGTTAACAAATCAAACGAAGGCTGATCATCTTCCGTATCTCCGTCACCGCCAACCATATCCGCCAACCAAATTGAAAACACAACCTTATCCAAATCTTTTGTGCCGTCATTAGTAATTTCATGGAGTAGAAAAACAACATCATTTACAAGAATTTGTGACCAGGCCATTGCCCGTACTTTCATTAGAAGGCCCAATCCCCGCCTACTTAAATCTGTGGAGTCAGGAAAATAAAGATAGCGGTTATACATATCATCCGTACACTCATAAAATAACTCTTGATCAGCGCTAAATTGATTTTTCCCAAAATAGCCGTTCCAGGTACCTCCCCAACCAGGATCATCTAAATCTGTCATCCGATCGGGCCAGATCAAAGGCCAGGATGAAGGTTCCGTGCTTTTAGCAATTAAGTTGGAATTTTCATTTAAAAACTGGGGTACGGGTTCTAAATTCCAGGATTTACCGCTTACAGGATCCTGGCGGTAATTAGGGGTAATAACAATCTTTTGCAACGCACTATCTTCCCTTAGCACTTCAGCACCCATAAATACTGCCGCTATTGCCATATATTCCTGTTTGGTATTTTTAGGCCATTCAAAAGGAACGTGGGTCGGCTGGTTACCGCCTTCTCTTCCTGCAAATCCAAAATTGAAAATGCTTGCCCGAACCAGATTTCCATCAATTTCGGTTTTTCTTCGATAGGTCGGATCTCCTCGATGGTCCAATGGTTCGTATGCAAATATTATATTAATAAGAAAAATAATTAAGATACTAATTCGGTTAAATTTCATATATAATCCTTTTAAATTGATATTTTTATTCCAAATAAGATTTCCCTCGGTATACTATACCAGTGAGGATAAACTATAAATTCCTCTACCGTATTTTTACTGGTCACATCCCTTCCTATAGTAGAAATCCTGGTAGTGTAGTCAGGTTCTCCGGTATCTGTAAAAACTTCGTTTGCATTTCTGGTATCCAGCAAGTTATTTATATTGCAATAAAAACTGCCAGTTAACTTATTAAATTTAAAGGAACGACTTATTTTTAAATCCACTTCAATAGTACTTGGTTTCCGCCTGCTGTTATTGGGTAGGGCAGAATCAACACTTAATCCTGTGCGTGTTGAAATACCATAAGAAGGAGTATAGGGATAACCTGCCCCATACCTGGCAATCAAAGTGCTATTCCAGCTTGACCATCTATAGGTCATCGCCCCATTTAAGGTATGCCTCTGGTCCCAATCCAGGGGAGTAATCTGGCGAGTTGGCTCATTGTTTCCCAGGAGGGAGAAAAATTCTTGTTCCGGGTTCGAATTTGATCCCTCCGCTACCTGGTAAGTATATTCCAAATTTAAAAACAATGAATTTGCCAGGCTTTCTTTTATAGATAATACAACTCCGCGACAATTGGCATAATCTCTATTCCTGTAGATCACATATTTTACTCCCGGCAGGGTAGTTTGGATTGGGACGCTTGTACTCACCCAATCCCGAATATCTCGATAGAACATAGTAACATCCACTGATAAGCCAGTGATTATTTGTTGTTGCAAACCCAACTCATACATAACTGTTCGCTTGGGCTCAAGGTCCGGATTTCCGTAAGGTCCATGAGTTCCTCCGGTTGTTGGAATTTTAAAAACCGGGCTGTATAAATACTGAAACGATGGAATCTGGAAAAAATGTCCATAAGAAAAATGAATAACTCCTTGATCAGTAATAGGAAATGCCAGCCCTAATCTTGGACTAAGACTTGTCTTTGGTCCTACCTTTTTATACCAAATATTTTCCCTCTCTTGCATAGTCATATTAATATGTTCCTTTTTAAAAGGATAATATATGTTGGGATCTTCAGGGTCTGCCAAGACTTTTCCATTTGAATTAAAATAGTCGAAACGTAATCCGACATTTACAATAAAGTTCTCATACTCCAGTTTATCCTGGAAATAAAGACTGAATTCTTCAGGCTCCTTTTCATAATAGCCATGTGAAGGTGTGTTTAGTCCCAAAGTATCCGGTATAAAAGGTGTTATCTCGACT
>JAHIOG010000586.1 GCA_018895675.1 bacterium | reverse complement strand
CTGAGATATATTGTCGAAATTTTAGAGAGCCTTGTAAAGCGTGGATTCCGGAATTAATCTGATTATTTCTATGACGCTCAAATTAAACTAAAGAGACTTTATCCGACTTTACAAAATTGACAAGACACTAGCAATTGTAAATGCTGCATTTGGTATATTAAATTTTAAAGTTACGTAGTAGGGTTAATCGCTGCGCAATGTCACCCAAAATACAGTCCCTAAAATAAGCAAACCACCAATAACCGTTCGAAGCTGCGGATATTCTTCAAGCACAAATATTGCCAGCAAAATGCCATAAACCGGCTCCAGGGAAGCGATTATTCCGGCGGTATATGCGCGGATATGCTTCATGCTGTGAATGAAAAGCGTATGCGCCAGAGCGGTGCAGATTATCCCAAGAAATGCTATATAAGCAAAATCATTGATGGCTATCCGCGGAGTTTGAATAATAATAACGGGCAATAATATCAGGCAGGCGGTGAGATCCTGATAAAAGGCAATCTTCAGCGCCGGATAAACAGATGTGTATTTCTTATTAAAAATTGTCAGCAGGGCAAATGTCCAGCCGGAGATCAAACCGTACAAAACCCCCTGCATAATATTGTTCCGGATATCGAATACCGGAATAATAACGATCATTCCTGCCATTACAATAAGAGCAGTGATCACATCAACGGTTTTCAATCGGCATTTTGTGAACAGCGGCTCACATAGAGTTACAAAAACCGGGAAACTGGAATAGGTCAGCAGACCAATCGCAACTGTTGATACTTGAATTGAGTAAAAAAATGTCAACCAGTGAACAGCCAACAGCGTTCCCATCAGCAGAAATCCGGAAATATCGCGTCGATTCTGAAATTTCAAGCTGATCCGGTATCTTTTAATGACGATCCATAAAACGACCGACGCGAAAGCCGTTCGCCCAAAGACGATCGTTACAGGACTTGCCGCAATTAATTTCCCAAACAGTCCCGCGAGACCGAATAACAGCACGGCAATGTGAATTCCGGATAGATGTTTTATTCGTGTAGTCATTCCGGTATAATAAAAGTGTCAGGCACAACGCCTGACACTTTGCATAACTCCCGGTATTATGTTTTTATTGAAACACTCTGCGAAAACGCTGGACATTATCAACATTCCAATCAACGTTTTTATTTAATTCATCAGTGATAAACTTATTAACTTCTTCTACTCTGTCCTCAATCGCATCGTACTGCCAGTTGGATTCCGGGTGCCAGAAATCGCGGCTCGTTATTGATTTAATTGATTTCAGAACAGAAGCCAGACCATGTGGATTGTAGCCAGCCCGGTAAGCGTAAATGACGCCCATCATATCGGCTTCGTATTCATATTCAGTCTGACGGCGGGAGGTTGCCGCTTCGAACATTTGAAACGCCAGGTCATCCAGTTCTTCATCGCTAAACCCTTCGGGCATCTCTTCCTCTAATTCGTCAAATGTATCCTCGGCAACAATTTGTGTTTTGCGTTTAGTCACTTCAGAATAGCCATGCTGTTGAACCACGTGGGAAATTTCATGCCCCAGCACGCAAGCGAGTTCCGCCTCATTTTGAAGGACATCAAGCAAGCCCTGTGAAACGAAGATCATTCCGTTTGGCGTGGCGTAGGCGACGGGACGTTCATCGGAAAGAATATAGAATTTAAAAGGATAGTAGTAGAGCGGCGTGCTTTCCACTATAAGATTCCCGACCATATTGATATACCGCAGTTTTTTAATATCCGTCTCAAGTCCGCCGGTTGCAATTTGTCCCGCCACGGCAAAACCCATTTTTTCAAGATAGGAGTTGATTTCAGGTTCTTTATTCTCAATTTTTATTCGCCTGTATCGTTTCCTTATTTTTTTCATGTTTCGATTTCCGTAAGTCTCCTGCCGGAAATTTTCATATTCCCGGGGCTGGAAGAACGCAGCGTCATATTGATCCAAAAATGTCATACTTCCATCATGTTTTTTCAAATAGGTCTGGGCAAATCCTTTTACTGCGCCGCTGGCTGACGCCCTTGAAAGAAAAGTCGGTCGCGCATTCTTTAAATCGGAGGTTTTCATGCTGGATGTGGCTCGATCCTTTTCAGATAATGCATTTTGTGAAATCCAGCCTTCCCTGCCACTCGTACTGATTTTAACCCAGCCCGAAGTCTCTTGCAGAATTGTTACTAATGCATCCTTTAGTAGTATTCCGAGAAGCGGATAATAACTGCCGGGACCTTTGCGGAGATGGGTATTGTCCTGGTAAATGGTAGCCTCTTGTTGTGCCAGAGTTATCATCGACATTAAAAGCATTATTACTACACATCGTTTCATCTTTCACCTCAAATTTTATTACATCATTTCACAGTTATGTTAAAAATACCTTTCTCATCGATCAGTTCCGGATTCTTAAGCAATTGCCGGCAGCGCTCAATAAAAACCTGCGCAACGGAATCATCCGGCTGTATGCTTAACACTTTTGAAAAGCTTTCAATGGCATTCCTGTATTTTTTCCGGCGGTACATCTCTAATGCTTCGTTGTGTATAGACAATAATTCCATAGTTTTGTTGTCAACATCGTTTTTCTCGGCAATCACCGTAAATATCTTCAGCGGTTTATCCCGTCCCTTGACCCGGATATAATCAATCTCCCTGCACACAATCTCATCTTTCACTAAATCATAGGTGCTTTCAGAAATTATATTTTGAGTGCCGTACACTTTATTGACGCCCTCCAGCCTTGCGGACAGGTTGACTGTATCGCCAATCGCCGTGTAATCCATCCTGTTCCGCGAACCTATATTGCCCACGATCAAATTCCCGCTATTTACTCCCACGCGGGTTATCAACGCCACCTTGTTTCCGGCTTTTTCAACACTCATCTTCGATAATGCCTGAAAGTCAAGCACCGCCCGGCAGGTCTGCAAGGCGTGTTCTTTTGATTCAACCGGAGCGCCGAAGATTGCCATAATTCCATCACCGGTATATTTGTCGAGCATTCCGTTATTTTTGAATATTATCGTTTCAACTCGTTCAAAGTAATCATTAAGAAACTGGACGATTTCATGGGGAGCGAATAACTCCGAAGTGCCTGTGAAATCCTGCAAATCGGTAAACAGTACGGTCGCTTCAATTTCCATACCGCCCATTTCGATCTTACCGGGGTCACGCGTTAAATTATCGACAATTGCCGGATGCAGGTATCGGTTGAACACCTTTTTAACCAATGCTTTTTCCCTGCCCTCAGCAAGATAGTTAACCACAAGTACACCGATAACGGATACTATCAAGGCAATTTCAGAACGCACTGCCGGGAAAAAAGTCAACCGGTATTGAAAAAGAAATACAGCGCAAATCAGTGGAACAAGGAACATGATTAATGAAACAATTGAGGCTTGCCACACTTTAAAATTCTGCCAGCTCATACATAACAGAACCAGAATCAGAAATGTGACAAGAAACCATAAGCCATCTCCGAAATGAGAAATATGGTCATCCCGAATGATATTGGAAAAAAGGGTGGCGTAAATTTCAACGCCCGGATAGGGTTCAACGGGACTGAAAGGCGTCGTTTTCAAATCTAAAAGTCCGGCGGCTGTCGCTCCGATAAACACGGCTTTATCTTTAAATGTCTCAACCGGGATTTGTGGTTTTTCACCATTTAGCCACTGCAAATAGGAATTGATCAACTGGGCATAGGAAATATAGGTAAACGTATTCCCGGGTCCGCCCGCTCCATACCAGTAAAGTTCAAACATACCATTTTTATCAACCGGAATAGAATGATTTCCAATTTCAAACGTCTGTTTTTTTTGATTGTAAGTAATTTCACTCTCATTGGTATAAAGCATTGCCGCCGCTAGCGCCATATATGGCAATATTCTGTTTTGATAGCTGTATAACAGTGGAATGCGGCGACAGACGCCATCGTCATCGGTGAAAAAATTCACCGCTCCTGGAATCGCCATCCCTTTTTGAAATTGATATATCGGCAAGGTCAGATTTGGATAACGCCAGACTAATTGTTCCGGTCCGGTAAATTGTGCCTCAATTGAGAATTGATCTACTAATGGTTCAAGAGTATTATGAGTGGAATCCTCCATCTGGGTAGCAAGAATGACACGCCCGGAACGCAACATTGCCTCTGAAAACTGGGCGTCGGCATAAGCTGCCTGAATATTCAACCGGTCAATATCAGGTGATGAAAAGATAATATCGTAGGCAATTAATTTCGCTCCGCAATGCGATAAATAATCCGTGGTAATCGCATAAACATCACGGGGCCAGGGCCATAGAATCCCAGAATTTTCCTGAAAATAATCCAGACTGTTCTGGTCAATTGCAATGATAACAACCTCGTCGGGATGCTGCTCCGGATTAACATTACGATAAAGCAGATCCTGTCCCTGTTTTTCCCATCTATCGATAAGCATGAACCGCGAACCTAACAGCGCCAACCCGGCAGAAACACCGGCAATTAAAACCGAAATCAAACACTTTTGAGTAATACGATTCATAGATATGTTTTCCGATTCATCATGAAGACCTATTCAAGCGCTTCCCATTCAAGGTTCCAATCCCATTTATCAAAATTGGAATTTGACAACCGCACTAAACAAAAGTCAATTAACGATAAATATTGTTGTGAGGGCCAATATCAATTAGGGTAATTTCTTTTTTCTCTATTTGCAAGATTAGTGTTATTCTATATTTATATGTAAGTCGAATGGCAGATAAACCTTTTAACTTTCCTTTAAGTGAATGTAATTGTAGAGAAGGATGTAATGGATTCTTAATTAATATCTCTATAATTTTTTTTAATTGAGATCTCAGATCAGGATGATTTTTGAAAAATTTATTAGCAGTCTTTAAAAATTGATCCGGTACAACTAAAGTGAACATTGGTTTTCTGGATAGTTTTCAATGGTGTTCATAAAATCTGAGACTGAGCCAAATCGCTTAACTTTTTTATTCTTAATATCCTCCAAAGCTGATTGTATTCGAAGGAGATACGAATTTTCTTGTTCTTTGATTAACTCATCGTAAGTAGATTCATCTAAGATAACATATTGTGGTCGGTTATTCTTAATGATGTGAACTGCTCCCTTTTTTAGTTCTTCATCAACGGCGCTAATGCCTTTTCGTTTGATCTCTTGTGCTGGAATAGTATTCATTTTTACACCTTTTTTAGTACTTAATAAAGTATAACTTATATTTTTCTTATAATCAAGAGTTTTTAGTTTCTTATCTTGCGGAGATTTGGTTTAACCTTCCGAAGGTTTTCTCCGCAGGAGTTCCGTTGGAAAAACCTTCGGAAGGTTGAATTACTTCCCATTCAAGATTCCAATTCCATTTATCGAAATAGAGATTTTCTTCCTTATACTCCACTTCGCCGCGCTGGGAGTCGATAGTTTCGGACCGGATATGTTTCTTTTGAGGTTCAAATTTCCTGCTATAATCATCGTTAAAAATTAGACGATAGCTGTCCATTCCGGATAAATAAAACCATTTCAGTTTTTCATCCGTCGTTTTTCGCAAACCATAAGTCACATCCATAGGAACCCAGCCATAGGGTTCAAAATAAATTTCGCCCCAGTCATGCATACTGTCGTCGGGAGGTTGAAATTCCCAACCGGACTGCCATTTTGTTGGAATTCCATTCAAACGGCAAAGCGTCATTAACGTCAATGTTTGCATCCCGCAATCACCATGTCGGTTTTCAATAACATAATGAGGAATGCTAAAAAAGGTGGAGTACTCACGGGCAGAAGCCC
Source organism: bacterium (assembly GCA_018895675.1). Taxonomy (GTDB): domain Bacteria; phylum Fidelibacterota; class UBA2242; order UBA2242; family UBA2242; genus UBA9312. The sequence continues at coordinate 9,387 of JAHIOG010000586.1, read as the reverse complement.
AGGTAATATTCGTATCTACCCACGCAAATAATTTCTGGGCAATACGATAGAGATTTTTCTCATCACCGATGATTGATTTGGAAAGTTCCTTCAATTGGGGTGTGAATTCAATATGGCGTCCTCGTTCACAAAGGTAAGGTTTCAAATTTTCATTCTGAGGCGTTGGCAATACCTTATCCGGGTCGATAGGCACATAAACTCCGTGGGATAGATACGTATATTCCACGAAAAATTCTGTCGGTTCATCACTCTTAGCCGGTTTCTCAAAATAGATTGTCCGTTGCAGATTCCGGTTGTCGGCAAGCTGATACACATCAGGCTCGGTTCTTAGTATTAGGATGTCGGTTTGCCGGCTCTCAATCTCCCTTGGGAAAGGAATCCAACAGCGAAGAGTCTCACCTTCAGGAACAACATTTTTATCAACAATTAAGCTCTGTTTAATCCGCAATTTAACCGGGTGAACATATTTTTCACCACTTTTCACTGCTGCTGTTATGATGCCTTTGATATGATCATCCAGTGGAAATTTTTCCTTTTTTGAATCATCTTCTTTTTGCGCATCTACCTTTTTCTTAATGATTTTCAACTCTTTATTCAGACGAAAGAGATTATATTGCGCATTTTTAAAATACCGTTTTTGTCCATCAATGATTTGATATTCCAGAGACTTTTCCTCTTCCCATCTTCTTAAATCTTCCGGGGTTACATCAGGAACATATTGCTTGACGTATTCAATTACTTTTTCTTCGGTAAGCGTAAAATCCATTTCAATCCGGTCCATGCGAACAAGATTAAAGTTTAGCCCAGCCCGTAAACTTTCCGACATATATTGATTCATACTTAAATCTTCCATAATTAAACGACGCGCTTCTTTGAACTCACCATTTTTTATTAATTCATTATATGATGGCTTATGGGAACATTGAAAAAGACCGGCTATAATTCCAAGGGACAGAACCGCTTCGATGAATATGGTTGTCTGTTTCATGATAAAAATCTCCCTGGTAATATTTACAGTTAGCTCTTGCGCATGTAACCGGATTAATTTACCACTTTTTCAGTAAAATGAAATGCGTATTTATTGAATCCACCTAACCTTCCGAAGGTTTTTTCATCATGACATAAATGCTTATCTCACCGAACCTTCGGAAGGTTTTTCCTCTCGCGAGTGCGTTCCAGAGTACGACCGAATCAATAACCATTCCTGCGACCAAACCTTCCGAAGGTTCTTGTGGCTTCCATGGGTTATTTCACCAATATCATTCTGCGGGTCTGAGAAAACCCATCAGTCTGAAATCGGTAAAAGTACATACCAGAGGGAAATTCAGCAGCATTCCATGATAGACGGTAGTTGCCTGCCATTATTCCTATTTGCAGGGTTGCCCGCCTGAATGACGGAGTCGGGCAGGCACTCTGCAACCGATCTGTTGAATGATAACGTTCCGGAGCAAGAGCCCCGGAACGAGAGATGATGAAATCGAGGCAGGCAACGCTTCGGCGAGATGAATTATTTCGTATAATTTGTGAAATTCGTGGTTTACTTTCTTAAAAACATGCTTTGAACATTCACCTGTCTGGCATAGCTTTTGTCACTTCAAATGCCGGTTTATTGAATCCTATTATTGAAATCATCGAGAGGATGACATGCATCGAATTCTTCAGCACCCAATCCTGGAAATTCCCGAAAATAGAAAAAAAGTCCGATTTTTTTTCAAAGGTAAAGAATTTTACGGGTTTGAGGGTGAAGTAGTATCTTCCGCACTGATCGCAAACGGCATTCAGATTTTCAATATTCATAAAAAAGGTGACACGCCCCAGGGATTGTTTTGCGCCAACGGGCAATGCTCCCATTGTACTGTCATCATTGACGGTTTTCCATTTAAATCCTGCGTAACACCGCTGCAAGAGAGAATGGAAATTTATCCTCTGATCCATCTGCCTGAGTTACCCGGTGATGATCACCCTCTTACAAAACATCAAAAAATAATAAAAGAGTGTGATGTATTGGTTGTCGGTGGCGGTCCTTCCGGTCTGACCGCTGCTATCGAGCTGGCAAAACTTGGCTTTTCCGTGATTCTCATCGATGATAATAGTAAGCTGGGCGGCAAGCTTTTACTTCAGACTCATAAATTTTTTGGCTCGATTGAAGATTGTTATGCCGGAACCCGGGGAATCGACATTGCCACAATACTTGAAAATAAATTACAGCAATATCCAAATATTTCCATATACACGGATTCTTCCGTAGTTGGAATTTTCAAGGATCAGAAAGCCGGTGTTTTCGTTAATAATCAAAATTATGTCATTATCGATTTTAAAGGCTTGATCGTCTCCCCGGGAGCGCGGGAAAAAACCCTGATATTTCCCGGAAACAACCTGCCGGGAGTCTATGGCGCCGGGGCTTTTCAAACGCTGGTAAACCGGGATTTGATCCATTCCTCCGACAGAGTCTTCGTTGTTGGAAGCGGTAATGTCGGATTGATCGCCGCTTTTCACGCTTTACAAGCCGGTATTCAGGCAGTCGGAATTTGTGACATTCTTGATAAAGTATCCGGTTATAAAGTCCATGCCGATAAAATTAAACGCATGGGAGTCCCGATCTACCTGAAACATACCGTTCTATCGGCAGAAGGTGACGGACAGGTCAAAAAGGTCACCATCGCGCAGGTCGATAAGAAATTCCAGCCGATTCCGGACACCGCAAAAACCTTCGAAGTCGATACACTGCTGATTGCGGTCGGATTAACGCCGGTTGACGAATTCTATGATATGGCAAAGGAATTCGGATTTAAAGTTGTAAAAGCCGGGGACGCCCTGGAAATTGCCGAAGCCTCATCTGCTATGTTTGGGGGACGGATCGCCGGATTGCAGATGGCACAGATGCTGGGAAAAGATATTCAAATTGATCCCGGTTGGGGCGAAAAAGCCGAGATTCTAAAAAGCAAGCCGGGTAAAATTTATGATCCTGTCAAAGTGAATCTTTCGGAATCCTTTCAGCCGGTTATCCGTTGTGATGAAGAAATACCCTGCGATCCCTGTACATCCATCTGTCCCGTCAACGCTATAAAACTGGATGAAAAACTGGGCAATATTATGGATATTCCACGATATTTGGATGGTTGTACCGGTTGCGGGCTATGCATCCTGATCTGCCCGGGTCTGGCAATCACACTTGCCAAAAAATTAGATGAAGCGACGGCGGAAGTTATCCTGCCCCACGAATTTATTCCTGAATTCAAGATTGGTGATCATATTCCGGTTACCGGACAGGAAGGCGAGTATCTCGAAGATGCCGAAGTGTTGAAAATTCGGTATAACAAGAAATACAAAACCTATCTGGTCCATATTAAGACATCCCTGAAGAATGGCGTAAAAATAACCGGAATCCAGGTCCAGAATGACAGCGCCGTCTTACCAATCCAAAACACTTCATTTGAATATATTCCGGAAAACGGCATCGTCTGTCATTGCGAGATTGTAGCAGCAAAAGAATTGATTGCCTATATTAAAGAACACAATATTCGCGATGTAAACCAATTAAAACAGATTCGTGTCGGAATGGGCGCTTGCGGTGGTAAAAATTGTGCGGTATTGTTGCCGAGGATTTTTTCTATGGCAGGCATTGACTGGAAAGAAGTAACACAGGGCACAAAGCGACCGCTAAGTGTGGAAGTTCCCATGTATGCATTAATAAACGAAGAGGATATTGATTAGGTGATAAAATCATACGACATTGCAATCATCGGCGCCGGTAGTGTAGGTGTTCCACTGAGTTTTTATTTGGCGCAGCGAGGACTAAACGTCATTATTCTGGAAAAATTGCAGTCCGCCGGCAGAGGTCAGAATCGTGTGGCTATTGGAGGTATCCGGGCAACTCATTCCGATCCGGCAAAAATTAAAATGTGCCTTCGAACGATCGATATTATTTCAAGAATTGAAAAGGAATACGGATTTGACGTCGATTGGATCACCGGAGGATACCTGTTCCCCGTTTATGACGAAGAAACTGAAACCAAATTAAAGGCATTACTCGAATTCCAGAAGCACTATCAATTAAACATCGATTGGATTGCTTCGGAAGAAGTAAATAAATTGGTCCCCGGAATCAACCCTGAAAAACTCCGCGGAGGCACTTACTCGCCGGAAGACGGTTCCGCATCGCCTTTGAAAGTTATCGATGCTTTTTATATGCTTGCGAAGCAAAACGGCGTCGATTTTCATTTCAATGAAGAAGTAAACGGTTTTACAGTTTCAGATAACATCATTACCGATATAAAGACTTCAAAAGGACATTATTCTGCAGGACTGATCGTCGATGCCGCCGGAGCTTATTCAAGAGATGTCGGTAATATGCTCGGATTAGATGTACCTGTTTATCCCGATTCCCATGAAGCGGGTATAACTGAACCGGTCCAGCGATTTTTCGAACCTATGGTAGTGGACATTCGTCCAGAAAAAGGTTCGGCTAATTATTACTTTTATCAAAACGCCGAAGGACAGGTAGTATTTTGCATCACACCGGATCCAAAAATACCGGGAACAGACAGTGACAATACATCGGTTTTTTTACCCCAGATGATTAAACGCATAACGCAGCTATATCCGCGTTTGCGGAATCTCAGGGTTCGCCGGACCTGGCGGGGGCTTTATCCGATGACTCCCGACGGGTTTCAAATTGTCGGTTATTCCAAAGAAATCGGCAACTTATTTTTAGCCACCGGTATGTGCGGTCAGGGATTTATGATCGGTCCGGGACTTGGCGAAATTGTCACTGAAATCATTGTGGATAAGAGCAATAAATATGATGATATTTTGAAGCAGCTTACTCTTTATCGTAGCTTTACCGGCGAAGAAATGCTGAAATAATCGATTTCTCTATACCATTTTTATAATCGAATTTGTATCTTATAGGTCTAACTTTTTTCAGGAGATTTAATATGTCGTACAGAATTTCGCACAGGGCAAAAGCAATCAACCCGTCACCAACCCTTGCAATGAACGCACTGGCTTGCGCTATGAAAGCCAAAGGCATTAACGTGATTAATTTCGGTGTCGGTGAACCGGATTTTAATACGCCGGAATATATCAAAAACGCAGCGATTCAGGCAATCAATGATAATTTTACACGATATACAGCGGCAGCCGGGATTCCGGAACTCCGGAGCGCCATCGCAGCTAAATTGAAACGTGATAATAATCTGTCCTACAATCCTGATGATATTCTGGCTTCTCCGGGCGCCAAAGCCTCCATTATCAATATCCTGATGACTATATGCGACCCAAGAGATGAAGTATTGATCCCCTCGCCATATTGGGTGAGTTACACATCACAAGTCGAAATGGTCGATGCATTCCCGATTTTATTGCCAACTGACGAAAGTACCGGTTTTAAGATCACAGCCGATCAACTTGATGAAGCGATCGATTCCCTGACAAGCCCAAAAGCCCTGATCATCAATTCTCCCAACAACCCAACCGGCGCTGTTTATACAAAAGAAGAACTGGAAGATATCGCCGGAGTATGTCTGAAACACAATATTCTTATTATTTCCGATGAAATCTATGAAAAATTGATCTATGATGGTGAAAGCCATTATTCCATTGCCCAGGTATCCGATGATGTCCGCGAACATACCATCGTAATTAATGGCGTTTCCAAAGCCTATGCCATGACCGGGTGGCGGCTTGGGTATGCGGCAGGGCCCAGTGAGATTATAAAATGCGCCGCCCGAATCCAGGGACATACGACATCCTGTGTTACTTCAATCACTCAGAAGGCAGCCGTTGTAGCGCTAAATGAAGAAGACGGCAGTATTGAACAGATGAGAAAAGAATTTGAAAAACGCCGGAATTTCCTCGTTGGCGAATTGAACCGGATTAAAAATATTAAATGCCTGATGCCCAAAGGCGCTTTTTATACCATGCCAAACGTTTCATACTATATCCAAAATAATAAAAAAGGCGTAATAAATACGGTGGAATTATGTCACTATTTCTTGAAAAACTTTCATATTGCCATTGTACCGGGTTCCGCCTTTGGTATGGAGAATTATGTTCGCTTTTCATATGCAAACAGCATGGATAACCTGAGCGAAGGTTTGGATCGCTTCCGGAATGGCTTGGAAAACTTATTGTCATAGTCGTTGATTTAGACACTGAAAAATACTTTTAAATAATGCTAAAAAAACTACCATACGATATCTATTTCTATGAAGCATTTGAAGAAGAATGGGACCGGATTAGCGCCTATCTCTCCTCTTCAATCAGGGCTGGCTTTACCGATAAAACCATCCAGGATAGCGGTGACAATATTCCACCGGCAAAAATTATCAGCGTCCGTACTCAGTCCATCATCCCGGACAACTGGCTTGCTCAGGTTTCAGGATTACTGACCCGCAGCACCGGTTTTGACTATTTCCAATCACTAAAACATCTATCACCTCTTTCAGTTCAGTTCGGATATCTGCCCCTTTATTGCGCCCGTGCTGTAGCCGAACAGGCGATGCTCTTGTGGATGGCATTAATGCGAAAATTACCCCGGCAGATGGAACAATTTAAAACTTTCCACCGGGATGGTCTTACCGGATGCGAATGCCGGGAAAAATCGTTGCTGGTTGTTGGTGTTGGTAATATCGGTTATGAGATTGTGCAAATAGGCAGAGGACTGGATATGATCGTCAGGGGAGTCGATATTGTTCGTAAACACAGCGATGTTGATTATGTGGATTTCGATGAAGCGCTCCCGGATGCGGATATTATTGTTTCCGCCATGAACCTGACACCGGAAAACACCGGCTATTTTCATTATGACCGGATGAAAAAGGGAAAACCCGGCGCCCTGTTTATCAATGTTGCCAGAGGCGAGCAATCACCTCCTTCCGATCTCAAGCGACTTCTGGATGATGGAACACTAGGCGGTATTGCCATGGATGTTTATCCTTTTGAAGATGAACTAGGTACTGCACTCCGAATGAATTCCAAAATTAAGAATGAAGAATTGGAAATTATTCAGACACTGTCCCGGTATCCAAACGTAATAATGACTCCCCATAATGCGTTTAATACCACAGAATCCGTCGAGCGTAAAGCCGAACAATCAGTTCAGCAGGTTCAGCATTTTCTTGAGACCGGTAAATTTATATAGGAAGTCCCTGACCCGGCATAAAAGAATAAAAAAAACTCACACTCTCACCATATTTTTCTGCGTTGAGGCAAATAAATGTAAATCAAACACTCCTGTTTGATTATAATTTGCACAGGTTGAAAAACCTGATCTAGTGAATATTAATCACCACTTCTCATTTCTCTCTTTCCGGGGCTGCGCTCCGGGACGTATCATCTTAGCGGTTCATCTTGTCAGCCCTGTAACATACAAAACTGGTCACGGAGTATAACCCCGTGACCAGCATTTTTAGTCGTTTATAATCAGTTTACCACTTCTCGTCGTACTTCGTCCAGAGCTCATCGCCTAATTTCCAGGCGCGCTCTACGACTCTATTGCTCCATTCAATTCCGTAATCGGTCAGGTACTGCCGGGCTTTCTTCGGATTCTTCTTCAATACTTTTAAGGCTTCAGACTCTACCTTCTTCTGGTTGTCGAAAAGTTCTTTCTGCATCGGTTTCCAGACTTTCCAGACATCTTTGTGCATATCGCCCCAGCGCTGTGCAGCTAAAGTTCCGAGTCGGTTAAAAGCCCACCAGGCGGATTCCCGGTTGAAGCCGTTCGGTCTGCCGGGAGTTTTATAGGGTTTAGCCACATCGGTAATACTGCAATACAACGGCACATAAATCGACGAAGCCACATTATCAAATGCCAGCCAGACGACACCGCCGACTTCATTGGGCAGCCAGTCGCGGGATTGAGTAATGGTAGCATACATAGTGTACCAGCGGGCAATCTGTCGTTCGCCGCGCCAGCCCCAGCCGCCATTGATCTTGAATAACGACAGCATATCATAAGGCATCCAGGGATTCGCCAATGGTGAAATCTCTATATCACCGGTTTTGGGATTTTTCCAGGTAATATTCTTAACAATATCAAAGTCGGTGCCCTGGTACCAGTCCTGGAAAAGTTCCACCATTTTTTCCATGGTTATCAACGTATCGGGTTTTACTGAAAAGGGATAATTTTCCGAATCGGGGTGCAGACCGAGTGACGGCGCTACCAGGTCAAACACGCGCCATTCCCGGCGACGCGCAGCATAAGAAACCCGGCTTTCCGGAGCATAGGCATAGCAAAATTCAAAATGACCGTTCTTGGGATTCCACCAGCCGCTGTCTTGCGCCACTTGAAATATATTATCAGAAGCCATGAAATAGTCGGGATTATTCAGATCAATTCCCCGGATGCGGCTGCCGTTGGCATTGACGGCAATATGATCATCGGGAACCCGCTGAGCCGCCCAGATGGAGCCAAGATTTCCTTTTCCGGGACCGACAATCTCAAAATGCCAGACCTCTTTTGTGTCAGCAATTGTCAGGCATTCACCTTCATCGCTCCAGCCATATTTCTTCAACAGATCACCCGACATTTGAATTGCTTCCCGGGCTGTGCTGCATCTTTCCAACATCAATCTTACCAACTGTTGACAATCAATCATATTCTTATCGGGTTCGTGTAGGGACTTCTGACCGCCGAATGTGGACTCACCAACCGCCAGCTGTTTTTCATTCATGCAGGGATAAGCGGTGTTAATAAATCCGTAAGTATGTTCAACCTGGGGTATTTCACCGACAACATCGTGTTTGTAGGTCGGCATTGCCAGAGAATCATAGGGCGCTCGTTTCACTATAGTTGCCTTTGATCCCTTTTTATGTTTTTTCGCAGGTGTAATGTCCAACCACGATCGTGTCCGATGGCTGTCACAGGTATGGGAAGTGATCACCGATCCGTCGGCGGTTGCTTTACAACCCACAGTAATTGTTGTACATCCTTCCGGCACGCCACCTTCCCAGTCGGGTTTATCGGTTTCCCCGGCAAACAGAAACGTGCCCAGGCATAACATTAGCAAAACGACGGTAACTTTATTCGGTTTCAAAACAGACTTCATGGGTTCTCCTTATCTACTTGCTTCAACATTGGAAATGAATTTGGTCAAAGTGGCGGAAAATTGCAACCGGAAAATCATCAGGAAGGTTAAGGCTGAGGTTAAGAATAAGGTTACTTGTCCGGCGTATCCCGCGGCGGCGGGAGAAGCCGGAAGATTGAGTCAGAATTATTTATTGTTTCCAATATTCGGATTTATTAAATTTCGCCGCTTATTGAATGGCGGTGTAGCTCAGTTGGTTAGAGCAGCGGAATCATAATCCGCGTGTCCGGGGTTCGAGTCCCTGCACCGCTACTATCTTCCATGAATTTTAAATATTTCACCTAGTCAATAACTGGTT
>JAHIOG010000585.1 GCA_018895675.1 bacterium | reverse complement strand
GATTACCCAGCCCGATAAATATAATATTTTGATAAGAAATTGAATCAAGTTCTTTTTGCAATTCCTTAAAATTCATCATTTACAACGGTCTTATGCCTACAGACCGGACAGACTTCTTTTATTAAGTCTTCCCTGCGAATTTTATCTTTTATAGATGATGGTTTGACTTCTGCAAACTGACGTTGTGTTTCGATCAGAAAGTTCGGATGGGCGTATGCTTTTGCTCCAAGACGTTCTTTGACAAAAAGAAGATGATCCCGGCAGGCGATAACATCGCCGCATGCTTCACAAACGGCAAGGTCTTTTTCGACTGTTTCGTAAACTTCCGGCGCTTTTAAGTCGGTGACCGACAGAACATACTCACTTGATAGTTTTATGCCTTTATCTGTAATGCACTTCTCTTCGCATTGCCCACATTGTGAACAAGAGGTGTAATCCAGAACCAGTTTCCGGACGCCTTTTTGTTTATCATCAATAATTTCAATCGCGCTGGTAGGACACACTTGTACACAGGTACCGCAACCAACACATTCTTCTTCGTAGTATTTTGGAAAGCCCCGGTATTCATCGTGAGCGATGTACGGTTTCAGGGGATATTTTGTCGTAAAAGCCGGAGTAAAAAGTGATCTTAGTGCTTCCGTGATCTCTCTTATTTTTGGAAGAAACATAACTTAATCCTTTAATTCATTATCTTCTTGATATTGATCGATTATAGTTTCCTTGGTTAGTGGAATTCCGCTGCGATGTGCGGCTCTTGAGATTGCATGTGCGGCAACAGGAGACGTCAGAAATATAAATACAATTCCCAGCAGCGCCTTAAATCCGAAATTATTAAATCCCTGGATAATAAATACACCGAGTAATATTCCTGCCGAACCAAACGTTACGCATTTCGTAGCGGCTTGAAGACGATTATACACATCCGGTAACCGGACTAATCCGAGAACTCCGAAAAAATCAAACATTATGCCTAAGAGGATAAATACCATCCCAATTACTTCTCTAGTCATCTAAATACCTCCCCTCCAAAATCTTGGCAAAGGCTAACGATGCAATAAAACTCATAAGCGCCCAGATTAACCCAATATCCATGAAAAATGACTGATCGAAAACCAATCCCAGTATAGCCAGGAGTCCAACGATCAATATTCCTAAAATGTCAACAGCGACAATTCTATCTGCCGGCGACGGTCCGAATAAAACCCGGAACAGTACGAATAGAGCGCAGAATAAAATGACATTTATCAGCTTATAAAATATTATGCCGTCATAAATAAAAAAATTACCATATAAAAATGCTGCTATTATCAGCAAGCCAATGAACCAACGTAATAATCTCATTCGAAGACCTCCGTAAGTAGTTTTTCGAACTTACCACCAATGGTTTTTGTATTCTTTTCTACATCGGTGGATAACACATCGATCCAGTGAATGTAGAGTTCTTTTTTCTCCGGATTCACATCAATCGTTAGCGTTCCCGGCGTCAGGGTTATTGAATTTGCCAAAACCGTGATTGCCGTATCTTTTGTCAGTTTTATTTTAATTTTAACAATACCGGGTTTAATCGGGAGATATGGATGAATGACGATATAGGCAACATGTAAATTGGCTTTTGTCATTTCCCAGAGGAATTTTATCAGGTATTTTATTGCTGAGAATATCCGTCTGATGATATGCCCGCTCTTTTCAGATGTGATCAGGAATTTACCCGCCACAATAGTGACAAGAGCTGCAACGATCAACCCTGCAATAACTTCTTCCACATCTCTCGCGCTGGTCAGAGCCAGCCAGACGAGAAATGAAAATATAAATACAAATAATCGACTACGATTTTGTAAGGTCATGTTTACCTCCCAAGAACCTCATATATATACCCGGTTTTATTTAAAATCACCGATACAACCGGATCGAGAGTCACTTCACGAATACCGGGAATTATCAATGCGCTGCCAACAATACAGAGAACCGCCAAAATAATCATCGCCGATTTCATTCCAAGACTAATCTGTATTTCCGGTTTTTCTATTTTATTCTCGCCGCGGAATCCATAGCGTTGCACTTTCATGAAGTAAGCAAGTGTCAGCAGGCTTCCGATAACAGCGATGATCGCATATCCAACGTGACTAGCCTGGACTGCGGCGATAATAATGATCAACTTGCTGAAGAAACCGTTGAACGGGGGCAAACCCGCTACAGATAAACTAGCGACCATAGAAGTTGCTGATGTAACCGGCATAGCATCTTTTAGATTGCCCATTTTCCGCAGGTCTCTGGTGCCGAGCGCCATTTCAACAGCGCCGGAATTGT
>JAHIOG010000584.1 GCA_018895675.1 bacterium | reverse complement strand
TTGGATTATGAAAGGGAGAAAGGGTTTTAATAATATGAAGACTTGTAATTCCTCGAATGATAGAGATATGCGAAAAATAAAAATAAAACGTTCTTAAAAAAATTGAAAACTTTTGACACTACGAACATTTTTAAAAGGAATTTATTAATGAAAAAAAGTGCCATCCGTATTATAATAATTTGTATTTTTACCGTAATGATTTATCATCCGGCCCAGGCGTCATCCGAGAGCACATTGAATCTGATGCCGGTTCCACGGGAAATCATCCTGGATGGCAACAAGTTCAGACTGGATGATTCATTTTGTCTTTCAGTAGAAGGAAAAACAAACTCCCGCTTATATAAAGCCGCGACACGGATGTTGCGCCGTCTGGCGGGACGAACCGGACTCTTCCTGCCTCAGGATTTTATAACCGCACAATCCGATCCCTCCGAACCACAGATGCTTATCACCTTATTGCGCACCGGAGAATTAAAACTGTTCGAAGATGAATCTTATCAACTCATTATTACAAATAAGCAAGTGCAATTAAAGGCTGAAACAGACATTGGTGCACTGCGCGGACTGGAAACCTTTTTACAATTGTTATCCGTTGATAAGGACGGATACTATTTCCCGACCATAACTATTAATGACGCACCGCGATTTCCGTGGCGCGGTCTTTTGATCGACGTCAGTCGTCATTTTTTACCTGTCGAAGTTATAAAGCGCAATCTTGATGGCATGGCTGCCGTAAAAATGAACGTGTTCCACTGGCATCTTGTTGATGATCAGGGATTTCGGATTGAGTGCAAAAGCTGGCCCAGACTCCATGAGATGGGATCCGACGGTTTTTATTATACTCAGGAACAAATTAAGGACATTATTGCCTATGCCGCCGACCGTGGAATACGGGTAGTTCCCGAGTTCGACGTCCCGGCTCACTCAACCAGCTGGCTGGTTGGCTATCCGGAATTAGGAAGCGCTCCGGGACCATACACAATTGAGCGCGGATGGGGCATTAAAGACCCAACCATGAATCCCGCCAATGAATTTACCTATGAATTCCTGGATAAATTCTTCGGTGAAATGGCAGCGTTATTTCCAGATGATTATCTCCATATCGGCGGAGATGAAAATAACGGAAAGCACTGGAATGCCAACGAACAGATCCAACAATTTATGCGAGACAACGGCATTTCCGACAACCACGCCTTACAGGCCCACTTTAATAAACGCATTCTGCAGATTCTAACTAAATACAATAAAAAAATGATCGGCTGGGATGAAATATTTCAACCTACATTAACTACAAATATTGTGATCCATTCCTGGCGTGGACATGAATCACTAATCAAATCCGCGCAACAGGGCTATATGGGCATTTTGTCAAACGGATATTACATCGATCTGATTCAGCCCGCCGAATATCATTATCTGAACGATCCAATTCCGGAAAACACTCCTCTTACCGAAGCAGAGCAAAAGAGAATTCTCGGCGGCGAAGCCACCAGCTGGGGCGAACTGGTTACGTATGAAACCGTCGATTCACGCATCTGGCCGCGGACAGCCGCTATTGCGGAACGCCTCTGGTCATCTCAGAGTATCCGGGGCGTTGAAGATATGTACCGCCGCTTGCAAAAAATGAGTTTCCGGCTTGAAGAATTGGGATTAAATCATATTAAAAACTATGAGATGATGCTCCGGAGACTGACAAATGGTCAGGATATTTCAGCTTTAAAAACATTTGTTGATCTTATACAGCAGGTCAAATTTTATAAACGGCATCACCAGGGGGTGACATATACTTCCTATTCACCATTAACCAGAGTTGTCGATGCGGCGAGACCGGAATCGCTGACGACGCGTAATTTCAGCAGAATGGTTGATAATTTTATTGAAAACCCACAAAAATCCCGGGCGGAAGAAATAAGATATTGGCTTGAGTTATGGCACGGAAATCATGAAAAGCTATTGGAAATCATCCAACGCTCGCCAATATTGAAAGAGATTGTAACGATGTCGGAAGACCTTGCGGCAATATCGGCAACGGGACTTGAAGCGGTAGAATATATTTATGAGAATAAAAACGCCTCAAAACGCTGGCGGAAAAGAAGTTTAAAGCTAATTGAAAACGCCCGAAAACCACGCGGACAGGTTGAATTGATGGCGCTTGATTCGATTGAAAAGCTTGTGCAAGCGGCAATGAATAAAAACAAATAAATATAACAAAAAGGCTGTCCATATAGTTTCGGGACAGCCTTTATAATACAACACTTTGATTTTCAGTATACTATTTCATCAAGAGACATTTATTTATTTCTGTTAGTCGTCCAGCCCTAACTTTATAAAAATAGACGCCGGCGCTGTATTTTGTTGCATCCCAAGTGATTTCATGATTACCAGCTTCTTTATAACCTTTATATAGTGTTTTTATCAATTTCCCTGATATATTATATATCTCAATCTTAACTTGATTGGATTCAGATATATAGAATGAAATTGTGGTAACCGGGTTAAAAGGATTAGGATACGCTGAACTTATTAATGTTGGATCCAAAGAAACAACATTAATCAAAATCTCTTTATCTGTAGGAGCATAATTTCCAGTAATACTTTTTGTACTTGTCGTTTTATTATTGGTTGTTTCTTTTATATAATAATAAATAGTTGTATTACCACTTTTAGTTACATCGTGATCCCGATAATATAATCGGTAAGAAGGTCCGGCAATATGTTCCCACTGACCAAAACATCCCACTTTCCGATATACTTTATACAGTGTCCCTTGGGGTGTGGTTTGGTTCCATATTAGATAGGGATAACCGTCGTGATACCAAAATATTTTTAGATCGAAATCGTCTATTGCTTCAAATGGTTCTTGATCAACACTAGATTTATTATGAACGTCCCAAAAACTTACTGTTTCACCTGTGTAAACAACCTCATGATAATTTGT
>JAHIOG010000583.1 GCA_018895675.1 bacterium | reverse complement strand
AACAACCTATTCATTTTTCACTTTTAACTCTTTTCCTTTTTGGCTCTGCCTGCCCCTTCGGGGGTTTATCCAGGTTAGGGTTAAGTATAAATAAAAATGCCGGAAAGGAGTTCCGGGCGGAATTCCTTTCCGGCGTGTTTGGGGAAGAGTGTTCTGTGCGGAATTGGGAAGGAGTGCAAAAAAACAAATTTTTCAAAAATCACTTAATAACTATACAATACTCGTTCCAAAAACATAACCACATATATATAAATGATATATAGATATATTGCCAGGCGGGTTTGTGGTGGTTTTACCACAAATGTTGGGGTGTAATTGCCACAAACATGTAGAACAAATTTTTATTCTATTGTTGGATAAGCGCTTTTTTCAGAAAGTGACCGGTGAAGGAATCCGGGATGCCGGCGATGTCTTCCGGAGTTCCGGCGGCTACAATGGCGCCGCCGTTATCGCCGCCTTCCGGACCGAGATCGATGATATAATCGGCTGTTTTGATCACGTCCAGATTATGCTCAATAACGATGATCGTATTTCCCTGGTCAACTAAACGATTCAACACATCGAGCAATATTTTGATATCTTCGAAATGCAGACCGGTCGTCGGTTCATCCAGAATATATAGCGTTTTCCCTGTTCCTACTTTACTGAGTTCGGCCGCCAGCTTTATCCGTTGCGCTTCTCCGCCGGAAAGAGTGGTGGCTTGCTGACCGAGTTTAATATAGCCGAGTCCGACGTCTTTTAGTGTTTTTAATTTTTTCCATATACGGGGAATTTTTTCGAAGAATTCGAAAGCTTCGGCAACCGACATATCCAAAACATCCGCGATACTTTTAACGCGGTATTTAATTTCCAGTGTTTCACGGTTGTAACGCTTGCCCTTACATACTTCGCAGGTAACATAGACGTCCGGCAGAAAATGCATTTCGATTTTTCTAATTCCATCGCCGTTACAGGCTTCGCAGCGTCCGCCTTTGACATTAAACGAAAAACGTCCTGGTCGATACCCGCGGATTTTTGATTCTTTTAGCGAACTGAACAGGTCGCGGATGATTCCAAACGTTCCTGTATATGTCGCCGGATTGGAACGGGGGGTGCGCCCAATGGGATTTTGATTGATGTCGATAACTTTGTCGATATTTTCGATACCGTAATATTGTTCATATTTAAGCGGCGTTTTAGTAGCGGCATAGAAATGACGATGTAGAATTGGATACAGTGTTTCATTTATCAAAGTACTTTTCCCGGAACCGGAAACGCCGGTGATACAGATAAACTTTCCCAGCGGAAAATAGGCGTTTATATTCTTCAGGTTGTTACCTTGTGCGCCGCAAATGCAGATTTGTTTGCCATTTCCTTTTCGCCGGATTGGACTATAAGGAATCTGTTTTTTGCCCGATAAATATTGTCCGGTCAGCGAATTTTCATTGCGGCGTATTTCATCTGGGGAGCCTTCCGCCACAACATAACCGCCACTTTCGCCGGCACCAGGTCCAAGATCAAGGATATAATCACCATGCTCAATGGTTTCCCGGTCGTGTTCCACAATGATTACAGTGTTTCCGAGGTCTCTCAGATGCGACAAGGTTTTGATTAAGCGTTTATTATCACGCTGGTGAAGCCCGATACTTGGCTCATCGAGAATGTATAGAACTCCAACCAGTTGAGATCCAATCTGGGTAGCCAGCCTGATTCGTTGGGCTTCGCCACCCGAGAGTGTTTGAGCGGACCGGTCGAGTGTCAGATATTCCACGCCGACATTAACCAGAAAATCAAGGCGTTCACTGATTTCTTTGAAAATTTGATGGGCGATCTGTTTTTCGGTATTGTTCAGTTTGAGTTTGGTGAAAAATTCTTTCAGTTTGGTTACCGAGAGAGATGTTAGTTCACTGATAGAAAGGTCGCCGACTTTTATAGAGAGGCTCTCTTTTTTCAATCTCGCCCCGTGACAGTTATTACATTTTTTAACGCGCATAAACTGGTTTATCCAGGTCCGGATTCCGGTAGAATTTGTCTGTTTATAACGCCGGCTCAGGTTGGGAATAACACCTTCAAACGGCGCGTTATACATCCCGCTCAGCCGCTCCGACCTATAATTGATCGACACAACGGATCCTGATGTGCCGTATAATAACGCTTGTCGGGCTTCTTCGGAAAGCTTTTTGAAAGGTGTGACAAAATCAAAATCATAACGTCTCGCGAGACCTTTCAGAATTGCAGAATACCAGTTGCCCCGGGGTTGTTCTCCCAGGGGCACAATCGCTCCCTCGGATAAACTTTTCGAATCATTGGGCACAACCAGATCGGGGTCAATTTCTATCCGGGTTCCCAGTCCGTCACAAGTCGGGCAGGCTCCGTAGGGACTGTTAAATGAGAGCATCCGGGGCGATAATTCTTCATAACTGATCCCACAGTCGGGACAGGCAAGATTTTCACTATAAATGTGTTCAGCTTCGTTATTGACCCATACAATAATCAAACCGGAACCGATTTTAAGAGCCAGTTCAACGGATTCTGTTAAGCGCTCTTTTACAGTAGATTGAATAATGAGACGGTCAACAACAACTTCGATGTTATGTTTTTTATTCTTATCCAGTTTAATCCTTTGATCGATCTCGTAGATTTTTCCATCAACCCTGACCCGAATGAATCCTTCCCGGCGCACCTCTTTGAAAATTTCCCGGTATTCGCCTTTGCGTCCCCGAACCAGCGGAGCCATAATCATGATTCGCGTGTCCTCGGGAAATGTCAGGATAGCATCGACGATTTGCTGAGGCGTCTGTTTCCGGATTCTTTTGCCGCATTCATAACAATAAGGAATACCGACTCGCGCATACAACAACCGCAGATAATCATAGATTTCTGTGACAGTTCCCACGGTACTGCGAGGATTCCGGGAGCTCGCTTTCTGTTCTATTGAGATTGCAGGTGAAAGACCTTCGATAAAATCCACGTCGGGTTTTTCCATTAATCCTAAGAACTGGCGGGCGTATGCCGACAGGGATTCCACATAGCGCCGCTGTCCCTCGGCATAAATCGTATCAAATGCCAGCGATGATTTTCCGGAACCGGAAAGACCGGTGATAACCACCAGCTTTTCCCTTGGAATTTTAACGTCTATGTTTTTTAAATTGTGCTCCCGGGCACCTTTGACAATCAGATAATCACTACTCAAAACTTCACCATGTTAGCCCTGTAAGTTATAAACAACATCAGTTAAGCAAAAGGCTTTTTCTAATCCGACACATACCATTTTTGCTTAAGAGGTGTTATATTTACCCGGTTGTGACAGCATCATTTTGAAGATAGTAAATAATAAGTGTGGTAGAGAGGATTGAATATGCGACCGGTTGCCGTGATCATCAGAGATGGATGGGGTTATAATGAGAATCCCAAAGGAAATGCCGTATTGGCAGCTAAAACACCCAATATAGATTCATATAAAGAAAAATATCCCTGGACACTGCTCGATTGTTCGGGAGAAGCCGTTGGCTTGCCGGTCGGTTATCAGGGCTCCAGCGAAGTCGGACACCTGAATATGGGCGCCGGCCGGATTGTTATCCAGGAGCTGAAACGGATTGACGAGGGTCTTTCCAACGGCACGTTATTCGAATCGCCGAAATGGAAAAAACTGATTGACAACTGGAAATCGAACAGCTCCAGCCTGCATCTGTTCGGATTACTGCAGGACGAGGGGGTACATGCTCACCAGGAACATTTGTTCAAAATTATGCGCCGCGCCCGCAATGAATTCTCCGGAGGCGAGATCATCATTCACCCATTTCTCGACGGACGCGATACGCCGCCCCGCAGCACGCTGGAGTATATTGCCAAACTGAATGCCATAATGCAGGAGCTTGGCAATTGCCGGATCGGCACGGTGATGGGGCGCTATTACGGAATGGACCGCTCGCGCAACTGGAAACTAACGGATATTGCTTATAACTGTATCGTAAATGCCGAAGGGCGGAAGGCCGCTAGCGCCGAAGACGCCGTGAAAGAATCCTATGCAAAAGACAAAACTCCCGACGGCGTCGATATGTTTGACGAATATATCTTTCCTTATGCAATTGGCGGGTATAACGGAGTGAAAGACGGCGATTCTATCTTGCATACCAATTATCGCCAGGATCGCGCAATTCAGCTGACCATGGCATTTGTGGATCCGGATTATCCGGGCAGTCTGAAACGAAAACCCAATGTGGTGTACGTCGGGTTTACTCAATATTATGATGAGTTTTCCGATTTCATGCTGGGTGCGATGAGCTCCGGCGGCGGGATGAATAATCTTTTAGGCGATGTTATTTCTAAAGCGGGATTGAGGCAGCTGCGGATTGCCGAAACCCAGAAATTCCGCCACGTCACCAGTTTTTTCAATGGTAAACTAACCACTCCGTTTCCCGGTGAGGATCAGGTTGAGATTCCCGGTCGCTTTGATCCGGCGACCTTTGCCAGCCATCCGGAAATGGATGCGTACAATGTCACCAAAGAGGTTTTAAAACGCCTGAAAGATAATCCCTACCAATTTATCGTGATAAATTTTGCCAATGGCGACATGGTTGGTCATACCGGTAATTTTGACGCTGCCCGCCGGGCGATTGAAATCGTGGATGAAAACGTCGGCAAAGTTGTAAAACGCTTATTGGAACTTGACGCTCATATTTTCATAACCGCCGACCATGGGAATTCAGAGCAAATGATTGATTACGAGACCGGTATGGTAAAGACCAGCCACACGACATTTCCGGTGGAATTGATCTATGTCGCCAATGATTCGCCGGGCAAAAAACTGATTGAACGGGGAAAATTATCCGATATCGCGCCGACTGCTCTGAAACTCCTTGGGATGGAAATCCCGAGGGAAATGACCGCGGAGGTCCTTCTCGTAGATTAAGGACGATTTTCAGAATTCAGATAACGATCTCTGAATTTT
>JAHIOG010000582.1 GCA_018895675.1 bacterium | reverse complement strand
TTTAAAGGTTTTTTTACCTCGTCTTGAAAAATATTAGTCAAATATTTAGGGCTTATAAAATTGCTGACAGGTCGGGATGGCTTTGAATTTTACCGTCAGGCCCTGTTGAATGAATGATTATTTCTCTCAAAACAGTAAAATCCCAGATTATTTAATAAGTATTTATTCTTAAAATCAATTAAGTTTATCAGTATTCTACAGGGCAGGCTGCTGGTAGCCATGAAATATGGTATAATCCTAAAAGAAATCTGTATACAACTATTCCCAATCACCCCGGAGATATACCCGAAGGAACAATTAGGGCTATCCTGAAGCAGGCTCAAATATCTGTCGAAAAATTCCTTAAGACTTGAATATATCTCGCTACATAGGTCACAAAGAAGAAAAAAACAACAACCGCCCGTCTGCTCCCGAAGGGAACCCGGAGGGCGGGCAGGCCAAGCCGCCAAGAAGAGAATAATAAATGAACTTAGCGTCTCTGCGGTGGAAAAAAATAAAAGAACTTAGCGCCTCAGCGGTGAAAAATAATAAAAGAACTTAGCCCCGATTTATCGGGGTCATGACGCAAAGAAGAGAAAAAATATTAAGCACACATGAAGAAATTTCCCGAATTCGATAAATATCAAATATCTCCTAAGAGGGCAATAAAAAAACTTAAAAGCCTCTTCTTAACTAAAGATGAGATAGAATTTGCCTATCTCTTCGGATCCTATGCACTTAATAAAAATGTAACATTGAGCGATATAGATGTCGCTGTATTTCTAAAAAATGCAAACGAAAATCCTTATTATCAGTTCATCCTTGTAGAAGAGATTATGAGTGCATTATTAAGCAATAATGTCGATCTGATCGTTCTTAATAATGCCGATATATTGTTGAAATATCAAATTGTTAGTCATGGTTTGATAATAAAAGACAGACCAGGGCTTAGACAAAACTTTGAAGCCGAAAATCTTTCAAGATACATGGATTTTAATTATATAAATAAAATTCATTTAATTGCTTTTAAAAATCGCATAAAAGATGGGAAATATTTTGGTTAATATAGAAATTATCCAAAAGAAGATCGGTAAACTTAAAGAACATATTGCAATATTAGAAAAAATTCAGAAGTATTCTAAAGATACTTTTATAAAAGACCCGGTTATTCACGGAGCGGCGGAACGTTATCTTCAACTCGCAATCGAATCAATTTTCGATGTTGGCAACCACATCATTTCTGATAAAAATTTCAGAAAGCCGGCAACATATTTCGATATTCTATTTATTCTGAAAGAAGAGAAGATATTGGCGGAAAAAACATTTGAAGAAGCAAAAGGAATAGCTGGATTTAGAAATGCGCTTGTGCATGATTATTTGGATTTAAACTTGGAAATCGTCTACGATGTCCTTATGAAAAAAACAGATGTTTTGAAAAAAATTATTAGAGAATATATTGAACTATTATAAGATATTATCTCGTCCCAACGGGACATCTTTGAAGCGCTTTTGCGGTGGAAAAAAACATTAACCGCCCGCCTGCTCCCTGCCAGCCACGTAGAGCGTGAGGCAGGCTGGCCGAAGGGAACCCGGAGGACGGGCAGGCCAAGACGCCATGACGCAAAGAAGAATATAAAAAATAATAAAAGAACTCAGCGCCTCAGCCTGCCCCGTAGCGGAGCGTACCGGGGCGCCTCTGCGGTGGAAATAAAGAAATATATGAAAAAAGCACTCCCCAGTACAGTCCCTGATAAGCTACTTCGTAGCACGGGGCAGGCGCTTCGCTCCTTACGGGGCAGGCATCACCCTCAGGCCTTCGGCAGGGCAAGCCGGTATCACCGGCTTCACCCCGTTATATAGATAAAAACTAAAGAAAAATTATTAGATGAAACACATTCCTAACCTGAATTATTCATCAGTATTTTAAAAAAGTTTACACGAGTTCCCCATAAATTAGTTAAATTCAGATAGTTAAAAAAAGAAAATAACAAGGAGAACTCATGCAAACATCTACTCGAAATATACAAAGCCAGAATGACACATTTCAAAGTAATTTTTTTCAAAAATCAAAAGAAGAGCCCCTGATTAGCGGTTCTGTATGCGGGAAAAAGGTTGAGTTTGATTTTAATGGTGGTAATGTGACGAGTGATACCGGTGTACTATTATTAAGTGAGACAGAAAAGCAAATTGGCATTATTCGGTCTTTGGGTGAAAGCATTAAAGACTCCCGTCGTTCATATTCTGTTAGCCATTCGATTAGTGAGATAGTTGCGCAACGTGTTTATCAGATCGCCTGCGGATATGAGGATGCCAATGACAGTAATACTTTACGTATTGACCCGGCCATCAAGATGGCAGTAGGGCGATTGCCTCAAGAAGGGTTGGAATTAGCTTCTCAGCCAAGCATCAGTCGATTAGAGAATAAAGTAACCAGGAAAGAGCTGGTTCGGATCGCATACGCATTTGTCGATAACTTTATCGCTTCCTATGAAGAAGCGCCGGAGGTCATTGTTCTGGATTTTGATGATACGGATGATACTGTCCAAAGTCGTCAACAAATGGCGTTATTCAACAGTTATTATGGGAATTATTGTTATATGCCGCTTCATGTGTATGAAGGAATTAGCGGACAAATAAAGAAATGAAAAAAGCACTCCCCGATACAGTCGCTTCGCTCCTTACGGGGCAGGCATCACCCCAAAGCCTTCGGCGGGGCAAGCCAGCATAACCGGTTTCACCCCGTGAAATATAAATGACTCAATTTCTTCGTCGCTGTAATTTTAAGTTTTTAAAGGTCACGTATTTTAATACATGAATTCATAGAAGATTATTTAACAGGGCAAGAGACGGCTCCTATCTTTACCCTGTGTAATGAGTCATTTTTGTCATGGACTGAAATTTTTCATTAAGTACTATTACACAGGGTGAACCGAACTTCTTCTTGAAAAAGGCTATGAAGTCCACGGCATTATCCGCCGAGCCCCGGAACGAGAACGAAAATCAATAGGAAATTCTTTACTAATGCAATATATCCTTACATACAATGCAATACTAATGCAATATTAGTAATATGAACAAAGAAAAAATCAAACAACTTATCGTCGAACATAAGGAGCGGTTTCTAAACACAACCGGACTTATTAATTGCGATAATCAAAAATATATCAGGCACCTTCTGCACCAAAAAGAGATAATTGTTATCAGCGGGGTTCGTCGCGCAGGAAAATCATCGCTGCTGAAATTGATCGGCGACGATATCCGGATTAGCGAACAGGTGCAGGAAAATAACATCCTTTATCTGAATTTTGACGATGAACGCTTTATCGAATTCAGTCATCAGGATTTTGAGATGCTTTTGGAAACATTTATCGAGATGTTTCAACCGCAAGGCCGCAAGTACTTTTTCCTGGATGAAATTCAAAATATCCAGGGCTGGGAAAGATGGGTCAACCGAATTTATGAATTTGAAGATGTCAAAATCTTTGTCACCGGTTCAAATGCGTCTCTGCTCAGCTCTGAAATTGCCTCCGCCCTTACCGGTCGAAACTGGCAAATCTCGAATTTCCCATTCTCTTTTAGTGAGTTTCTGAGATTCAATCAGGTTGAATTCCAACCGGCGGATTTTTATCTCAGAGAGAAGAAGGTCCAAATTAAAACCTGTTTAAAGAGTATGTCAATACAGGCGGATTTCCGGAAGTACTAAAAAACAAAGACCTGTCCCTGTTGGAACAATACTTCAAAGATATTATCTACCGGGATGTCATTGCCCGTTACAATATCCGGAATACGCACGAGATAAGGGAATTGGCGTTGTTTCTGGCTTCGAATATCGGGACCATTCAAAGCTATCAAAACCTGCAGAATCTGATCAACGTTAAGAGCCTGAATACCATAAAAAATTACCTTGGAATTCTGGAAAGCGTCTATTTATTCATGCGGGTCGATCTCTTCGATTATTCTGTCAAACGACAAATCTATAATCCCTCTAAAATTTATTCGATCGATACCGCGCTTGCCAATTCAATCGCTTTTAACTTTTCCCGGAACCTTGGACGACTGTATGAAAACATCGTTTGTACCGAACTGTTACGACGGAATCACGAGATATTCTACTGGAAATCGAAAAAAGACGGAGAAGTTGATTTCCTGATTAAAAAAGGATTGCAAATCGATACCGCTATTCAGGTTTGTACGAGTTTGTCAAACGATAAGATCAGAAAAAGAGAGATAGATGGATTGCTGGAGGCAAAAAGGGCACTGAAAGCAGAAAAATTGCTGATCATTACTGAAGATGAAGAACAGGAACTGACCGTCGAATCCGAAACGATTCAAGTGATTCCCATCTGGAAATGGCTGCTGAAAGAATAGAAGAATAAATAACCGCCAAGACGCAAAGAAAATGTATAATGCTCCAAAGAGTCCCTGTTGGGACAAAATGAATAATGAACGGATACCAGAAATCGGAAAAAGGAGAACGGAAACCGGGATGAGTCGCAAAATCGAAAAATTTGAAGACATCGAAGTGTGGAAAGAGGGTATGAATCTAACGGTTGAACTATACAAATTACTATCCGGGTGCAGAGATTTTGGATTTAGAGATCAATTACAAAGAGCGGCCGTTTCCATTCCATCAAACATAGCGGAAGGTTATGAACGAAATACAAACAAGGAGTACATCCAATTTTTATATATTGCGAAGGGATCTTGTGGAGAATTAAGAACTCAGTTGTATTTAGCAGAAAAACTTGGTTATATAACTTCAGAAAATGCCAATCAAATGATAAATAAAACTCGCAAAATTTCCTCGATGATATACAACTTAATAAAGACCAGGAAGGAAAAATTCTGAATGATTTCTCCCGTTTCCATTCTCCATTCATAAAAGCGTCTCTGCGGTAAAAAACAATTCGTGTAAATTCGCCTGCCCCGTAGGGAGGTACGACCGTACTGGGGTGTAATTAGTGGACAAGTCCGAACTTCTCCTCCATAAAGGCTATGAAGTCCACGGCATTATCCGCCGAGTTTCAACATTCAACACGAAACGAATCGATCATCTTTACAAAGACCAGCATAATAAAAATAATAAATTTTCAGACTGAAACACATTATGCTTAAACGTATACTCGATATAATAGAGAACAAAGAACATCAGCGTTCTGAATTCAAGGAAAATTTTGGAAAAGAGGTCATGAAGACTATCTGCTCTTTCTCTAATTCTATTGGAGGAACTATACTTATCGGCGTTAGTAATGATGGAACGATAAAAGGTGTAAATGCCGATGCAGAGATAATAAAAGACTGGATGGATAGAATTAAATTGGGCACACAACCCCAGTTATTTCCGGCGATGAACCTGATCAAATTCGAAAATAAGACGGTTGTTGAAATTACAGTTCAGGAATTCCCTGTTAAACCGGTATCATGTAAGGGACGATACTATAAGAGGATTGGTGCATCCAATCATCTTGTTCCACTGAATGAAATTATAGAAATGCAGTCGAGTAGTTTCAACAGCTCTTTTGATTCCTTTTCCGTTAATGAATCTGTTGACGATCTTTTTTCTGATGTCATCGCTTCCTACTTTCACGAAGTAAAAAGCAGGGGGCGTATCGAATTGTCCGATAATAATCTGTTGAACCTTGAAAAACCAGGATTCATCCGGAAAGGTAAAGCCACTTTTGCAGCTCTGTTATTGTTTGGTGAACACCATACGGGAATTCACATAGGGCGCTTCAGAGCTCCTGATGTAATCATTGATGATATCTTGATAAAATCACCGCTGGTAAATGCAATCGATGATGCAATGACCTTTATTAAGAAAAATATTAGTGTCACTTTTGAGTTTACAAATGATACTCGCAGAGTTGAAAAATGGCAATATCCTTTACCGGTAATCAGAGAATTATTACTTCACCCCGTTAGATAGATAAAATGATCAAGTATTATGTGTATGTTTTACAAAGCGAGAAAGATAAAAACTTTTATGTTGGTTATACAAATGATTTGAGTAAAAGAATAAGACAACATAATGAGGGAAATGTCAATTCAACTAAAGATAGAAGACTATTAAGATTAGTCTATTATGAAGCCTGTCTAAATCAGCAAGATGCGACTCATAGAGAGAAATATTTAAAAACGGCATGGGGAAAGAGGTATTTAAAATCCAGGATGCAGAATTATCT
>JAHIOG010000581.1 GCA_018895675.1 bacterium | reverse complement strand
TACTCCTGTCATATTGGATACATTTCCAACACCTGAAATCGGACATAAAACATTGGCGATTGGATATATTTCCCTGTTGAAATATTACGTTCAATCTCACCATTTTCTCGACGGGAAACATAATAAAAACCCGGCGTTTGCCGGGCGAT
Organism: bacterium; assembly: GCA_018895675.1. GTDB lineage: Bacteria > Fidelibacterota > UBA2242 > UBA2242 > UBA2242 > UBA9312. The sequence goes on along the minus strand of JAHIOG010000581.1, from coordinate 2,403 downwards.
CTATACGGCTTAAAAGAACACAGGGCGGCCGTCGAGAAAAATAAAAGTGCGCTATAACTGTGCAGTTTTTTTGTCTACTCTTGTCTACTCCTGTCATATCAAATACCGAAAAATGACTATTGAAACAGTAATGTAAAAGAAAAAGCCCGGTTTTTTAGGTCGGGCTTTATGGTATTATGTTATTTTCTGACTATTTGATCAGCAGGCACTTCTTCACTTGCTGAAATCCATCTGCCCCGCCTCTAGCGGGATCTTCGACCTGGATTCGATATATAGACACCAGAACTAAACTGTGAAGCGTCCCCATTTACAGCGTGATATCTAGGCTCCTGAGTCTTGTCCACTAGTTTATTGAAATTTTTGCCGATAATCATCATCAAAAACAGATAACGGGTAATCTTTAAATAAAATTAGCCTTACCGGAGTAAAAGGACATTTATAAATCTTTTAAAAATTCAATAATATATTCAGCAACCCTCTTATTTACACGTGCTGTGTTTAACTTATATCCTAATTCTCTTATTCTAACATCATATTCATTTAATTTTTCATTCTTGCTTTTTTTATCTGATTCATAAAACTCAACGTATTTTTTCTGATTTAGGATAAAAGAAAGTCTCGCTTCCAATTCAGCGCGAGTAAGCGTAGTAATTTTTATCCAGATATTTATTTTTTCTTGTTTCAGTTTAACTGTTTTTTTTTCATTTTTACATACGGCAATTTTTTTGTCCACTTCCTCCATTTTATTTCGATACAATTCAAGTTTGCTTTTCAGGATATCGGCTCTTTTCTGTTCCTTAATAATATCATTTTTTGTCACAATAACCGGTAGGGTTACATTATAATCATTGATCTTTTCGGGATTAAATGTTAGTAACAACCTTGTTCCCGGTAATGATTTATTAATAACGGATGTACTCGGTTTATATTGTAATCTTAAAGTCATAATTTTTTTTAAGGGAATCTTTAACGCCATCGATTTCTTCTTAACATATAACTTGCTTTGGAATTCCTCATTCAGATTTACTATCTCAGCCTTCTGAATATTTTTATTAAAGGTAAATTTACCATTGGCATCCTGAGTCGAAGGATTGAATAACCGGACAATCATTTTTTCTTCATTTTCAGCCTTTTTGATAGCACTGATCACCAATTGATCTTTATCCGCATCCAAACAAAACAAACCTCTTTTATTTTCCAATTTACCTTTGTGTTTTGTTGTATATACTGTTTTGAAATCTAAATTTTCTTGATCGGCCTGCTTGAACGGGAAACCTTCTGTTTTATTCCGGAATGGCAGAAAGGAATAATTAAAATCAAAATCAATAAGACACTGCGCTTCGGGTGTAAAAATCATAGGACCGGCATCACCTTCTCTGGTAAGCAGATCGTTTCTTGCCAACCATCCAACTGATCGAAACAGTGTAAGAGCAATAATATGTTTTTCTGTTATTTCGTATTCGGTCAATCCGTGGGTAAGAAGAGCAGCCCCGACTTGTTTATCTTTAAGATATACAAAGGATCTTAGGGGTAGGTTACTCCCGGGAATCGATTCCCGTGCACCGATCATTATTTTTTTAATATTATCCGGAAGTTCCTGTGGATCTGCAGTAAATGACACGGGACTCTCATCGACATCAAATTGTCTATCGGAAAAAGAGTAACATGCATTTATATTAGTAGGGAATATGACTCTAAGGCGGTGATCTTTGACTACGTTTTTTATTCGGGTATGAAAATCCAGCCGCGGCGAATTAGTTTCAAGTTTAACATAAGTTACAATTGGAAAACGATACATCTTTTTACTTCGTCCTCTTCGATTTTTCAACAATGCGACAGGAAGATTCATAGATATTTCGATTTTAAACCGTGCCAGTAAAGGACCCCGGTCAACCAAAGTGATACAGGCCTTTGAATATAAACTGGTAAGCACTCTATCTTCATGAGGATAAGAATAGTTATAGGTATCGCCGCTATCCGCTCCATCTTCGAAATAAGCCAATTGACTGAATTGACGGCCGGTAATCTTATCAATAACAGATATGCTGCCGTTACCTTCGATCCGAACTTTGAGATACTTATTTTCCATTGAATAATCCTCAGTGGAAGCGATTACAACATCCGCCAAAGGCATATCTGCTTTTTTATTTAATATATAAAAGGTTTTATATCCTACTCCAGGTACTGAAGTAGCATAGAAATATACTTCTGTTAATTCACCCTTTTTGGTTCCAATCTGGTAAGGAACGGAGTTATCTGTTTCAGTTTCATGTATGGAAAAAATGTCAGATACATTTAAAAGCGCTTTTACAATTCCGTCTCTTTTCCAGGGAGAAGGATTGAACACCACTAAATTATTTATATGCTTAGTGTTAATATTGCTGCTTATTGCAATTAAGGCTT
>JAHIOG010000580.1 GCA_018895675.1 bacterium | reverse complement strand
GCGTATTCAGACCGAAAAGTACCAGCCCGTCTATTTGTATATTAAACCACTGCAATCAAAAGATCGCCCCGTAATAGCCCGTCAACTGCAGAATTATATCATCAGCGACCTTGAAAAAACCAAGTTCTTTAAAATCATACTTACACCCGATCCGGAGAAAATTCAGCTGAACGATTCCGCATTGACCATCGACACCGGAAGTCTTCATACTATCAGCCGGGCTTATTTCGAAGGGCAGCTGGGATGGATGCAGAATTCGGTTACACTGGATGGAACTCTGCAGGGTTTACCGGAACGGTACCTCATCTTCACTCAGAAGTACAGCAGTCCGCAAGCTTCTATCCGCTGGATGGCCCACCAGATAGCCGATGATATCGTTCTCCAACTGACCGGGCAGGCGGGCATCGCCAGCACTCAAATTCTGTTTATTAATAAGTCAAAAAATCTGGCATTGATGGATGCAGATGGTGACAATACCCGACAAATAACCAACAATAAATCATTGAATCTGTCGCCCTGCTGGTCACCGGCAGGAGATAAGGTGGCATTTATCAGCTATGTTAAAAACAATCCTGAGCTGGTTATCCTGAATTTGGAAAATAAAGAGACTATCCGGCTTTCTAAGATCAAGGCGACTTACAGCTCTCCTGCCTGGTCCCCAAACGGAAAAAAAATCGCATTTACCCTGATTAAAGACGGCAATTCGGATATTTATGTCATGGATAATCAGGGTAACAATTTAAAACAGTTGACCAATAACAATTCGATTGACACTTCTCCGTCATGGTCACCCACCGGCCGGGAAATCGCCTTCACGTCTGACCGCAGTGGTAGTCCCCAAATCTACATTATGGACAACAACGGACAGAATGTTCACCGGCTAACCTATGAAACCAAATATAGCGATTCACCGGTCTGGTCTCCCAAGGGAGAACTGATCGCGTTTGTATCCCGTGAAAAAACCGGATTTCATATATATTCAATTGATATCAACGGAGAAAATTTACAGCGTCTGACCGATGGGCGGGGCAGTAACGAAAATCCCTCCTGGTCACCGGATGGTTCAAAACTGACTTTCGCATCCAGCCGGAGCGGCAATTGGAATATTTACATAATCAACTCGGATGGAAGCGGCCTTCGTCAAATATCCACAACCGGCGCAAATACATCCCCCAAATGGTCACCCCGGCTGAGTCGGGAAGTCGCGAAAGGATAAATGAAAGTTCACTCTTGTCTACAATCAACACTCAGCGAAATTACATTGGAATTACTATGAATCACCAACTTAATAACATATCACACATGGAGAAACATTATGCGTAACACCCTGCTTTTAACAACTCTTCTAATGACCGGTTTGTGCATCGGAACCTGCAGTAAAAAGGTCGCCGTAGCACCCGAAAACGTAAAGGAAAAGAGCACAATACCGGTTCAAAGTCCGGTTATTGAAATTAAAGCGCCTGAAACAGTTGCCAAGAATAAGATCGTTCAATCAGCGGAAACACCGATCTATCAGTTCCGGGATATCCATTTTGATTTTGACCGCTATGAATTAAAACCCGAGACCATCGAGATTCTGTCAGAACATGCCCGTCAACTGAAGAAAAACCAGAATATCAAAATCCTCATTGAAGGTCATTGCGACGAATGGGGCACCATCGAATACAATCTGGCCCTGGGCGAGCGCCGGTCTAATTCGGTGAAAAATTTTCTGGTCAAGTACGGTATCAGCCCGAATCGCCTGTCCACCATCAGTTATGGCAAGGAACGGCCGTTGGTTGCGGAACATAATGCCAGCGCCTGGGCAAAAAACCGGCGCGCCGCTCTGGTCACCGGCTCCTGATCAACGTAAATTCTGTAGCGTATTCACCTTAATGCAGTTAATGAATAGGTTTGCATGTCCAGATATCTGATTTGTCTTCTGTTATTCATGGTCGGGATCAACCAGTGTGCCAGTCGCAAGGAAATTGTCCAGTTTAAGAAGGATCTGTTCTATCTACAGCAACGTTCCGAACGCATCCAGCAGGATACCAATACTCTTAAAAAAGGAATGGTGACCCAGCATAACGATACGGAGGAAATTCAACGTTCTTTGACAGAAATAATATTCCT
>JAHIOG010000058.1 GCA_018895675.1 bacterium | reverse complement strand
TTTATGTGTAATGGAATTTAAATTCATCGGCGGAAGCATGGGCTCGGTTGTTGGGGAGAAAATATCCCGGGCTATTGATCGGGCACGTGAGAAAAAATTGCCCCTGGTCATAGTGTCATCATCTGGTGGCGCCCGTATGCAGGAAGGAGTGCTTTCTTTGATGCAGATGGCAAAGACCAGCGCCAAACTTTCTCAATTTCATGAAGAGGGCGGTCTGTATATTTCAATATTGACCGATCCGACAACCGGAGGCACTACCGCCAGTTTTGCAATGTTAGGTGATATAATTATTGCAGAGCCCGGTGCATTGATTGGATTTGCCGGTCCCCGTGTAATCAAACAGACGATCGGAAAAGATCTTCCCGAAGGATTTCAGCGCTCGGAATTTTTAATGGATAAAGGCTTTGTGGATATCATCTGTGGACGCTCGGAATTGAAAAGATTAATAACCAGATTATTGGATTTTTTTATTGAAAACGATTAGACCCTATCTGTTGATAACAAACGATGATGGAGTCGCTGCGCCGGGCATTCATGCGCTTGTTCGGGAATTAAGTAAAATTGCTGAAATTGTGGTCGTAGCTCCGGATAGTGAGAAAAGCGCTGTCGGGCATGCTATCACATTATCCGATCCGATTCGGGTTAGCTGTTTCAAAAAAGGGAATGACTGGGTGGGTCATGCCGTCTCAGGCACTCCGTCGGATTGCGTTAAAATTGCCGTTGGCGCATTGCTGGAAAGACGCCCTGATATGGTGATTAGCGGGATTAACCTGGGATCTAATGCCGGGATAAACGTGATTTATTCCGGGACAGTATCCGCAGCCACAGAAGGAACGATTCTTGGAATTCCGTCAATAGCAGTATCGTTAGCAACATATACAGATCCGATATTTGAACCGGCTGCGCGTTTTGCGGCGAAAATGGTGAAGATCGTGCTGTCAAAAGGACTTCCCGAACGAACTTTACTGAATATCAATGTTCCGAATTTGCCTGAAGATAAAATAAAAGGGGTCAGAATTACTCGTCAGGGAATGGCTAATTTTGCAGAAACCTTTGATAAACGGGTTGATCCGCGCAACCGGGTTTATTACTGGATGGACGGAAAAAAGGAAAAACTCCTGATGGATGATGATGTAGATGACGAAGCTATCAAAAACGGCTTCATCTCTATTACACCCGTTAAATATGATCTGACAAATTATGAAGTTATCGATACATTGAATGACTGGTTGCCGGAGATTGAAAAACGATGAATCAAACAGGTAAAGTATGGATTGTAGATTTCGGCTCCCAATATACCCAGCTAATCGCCCGGCGGGTCAGGGAACTATCAGTCTATTCTGAAATAGTTATGCCTATGATACAACCTTCTGAAATTCGAAACAATGGGGTGACGGCTCTGATATTATCCGGAGGTCCGTCAAGCGTCTATGAAGATAAAGCGCCTGATATTAATCCTCAAATATTTGAATTGGGGCTGCCTGTGCTCGGAATTTGTTACGGATTACAGCTGATTTCCCGTCATTTCGGCGCCAAAGTTCACTCCGATAACAGGAGAGAATATGGACGCAGTATTATTAGATTCCAGAAAGAATCTGTTCTGTTTAATAATGTCAAGGATAATACTACAGTTTGGATGAGCCACGGGGATCATGTAGATTCTGTACCGGAAGGATTCGACGTTGTTGCAGTATCCGATAATAATGTGCCGGCTGCGCTGGCGCATAGAGAGAAATCCTTGATGGGTTTGCAATTTCATCCGGAAGTGGTTCATACGACCGAGGGAACAAAAATTCTTGAGAATTTCCTTTTTGGAATAGCGAAACTGAAAAAGGACTGGACATCAGAACGTTTCATAGATCAGACAATAGTTAGAGTTCGGGAACAGGTTGGCAATGAAAAAGTGTTGATGGCATTAAGTGGCGGTGTGGATTCGTCGGTTATGGGTGTTCTTCTCTATCGCGCCATCGGAAAGCAGTGTGTTCCTATATTTATTAATAACGGTTTATTACGTAAAAATGAGCAATTTGAAGTTGTCCGCAAACTGAAACATGATATAAAATTACCGATCCGGATGTATAATTATTCCACGTCATTTCTATCGGCGCTTAGGGGCGTAAAGAATCCGGAACGGAAGCGCAAGATTATTGGTCGTCAGTTCATTAAAGCCTTTGAAGAAATTGCTCGAAAATACCCGGGTCTGAAATATCTTGCCCAGGGAACTCTTTATCCCGATGTGATCGAAAGTCGCCCGGTAAACGGTCCCTCGCAGGTGATTAAAAGTCATCATAATGTCGGCGGATTACCTAAACGAATGAAGCTCAGCCTGATCGAACCCTTTAACGGTTTATTTAAGGATGAAGTTCGCAAAATAGGCAGAGAGTTGGGAATCACTTCCGTGATACTAAATCGCCACCCATTTCCGGGTCCCGGACTGGCGGTAAGAATCATCGGTGAAATTACGCCTTACCGTTTATCCGTATTGCGGAAAGCGGATGATATATTTATAAATGAGTTAAAATCTTCAGGGGAATATGATAAGGTCTGGCAGTCCTTTGCAGTATTGATCCCTGTTAAAACGGTTGGTGTAATGGGAGATCGGCGGACGTATGAAAATGTAATCGCATTACGCTCCGTCAACAGCAGTGATGGTATGACTGCCGATTGGTCGCCTCTGCCGCATGGTGTGTTGAGTCGTATCGCCAGCCGAATTGTGAATGAAGTCAAGGGAATAAACCGGGTTGTGTATGATGTGACCTCTAAACCGCCCGGGACGATTGAGTGGGAGTAGTAATTACAATTAATTAATGATCTGATAGAATGCGTTTATGAAAATGTTGAAAATAATAGTTTGCCTGATTTTTACTTTGAGCCTTGGTATTTCTCAGGAAATTGATTTTACAGAGGATAGCACTGCTGTTGAGCCGGTTGATTCGCTGAAAATTCTTTTCAACCAGGGTGTTAGATATTATAATGAAGAACGTTACTGGGATGCACTGAATGTTTTTGAGGAATTTAATTCAATTCCCGAATCTAAAAACCATTTTATCAGCGCTTCCGGGTTGATGCTGATGAAAACCTATCTTCGATTGGGAGATCTGGACCGGGCAATTCAACTGGGGCGTGAATTTATTTTAGTGCACAAGTCTTCCCGGTATCTGGATAATGTGGAATACACTCTTGGTGAAGCCAATCTAATCCGCGGTTCGTACAAAGAGGCGATTTTCTACTATCTGAATGTCATGCAAATCACTGATGAAGATCGTCTGCGTTATCTCAGTAAGCAAACAGTCGAAACAATTATAGACCTGTTTGTGAGTATTCCGGAGCTGGAAGAATTTATTAAAAATACTCATGAGGATTTCGACAAGCTTTTCCTCACGTTGAAATTGGCTGAAAAACGTCATACCGAAGGTGATATAAAACAGGCGGAAAAGGAATTACATCGCATCCAGGGCATGATCAAAGGTCCATATTTCAATAATGAATACATTATCACAACGGAGCGGTTGCAGAACCAGGTGCGTGAAAAGGTTTATATTGGCGTGATTCTTCCACTTTCCGGACAAATGGCGAACATCGGAGCGAATATTTTAAACGGCGTTCGATATGCGCTGCACCAGTTCAGAGCGAACTATAATAAAGAGATTGCTGTTATCGTAATGGACAATCGGGGAGAGGTGGTCGAAAGTATTAAAAAAGTTGAATATCTCTGTAATAATCCCAAGGTCAGGGCAATTTTTGGATCGGTCACCAGTGCAAATACCATAGCGATCGCTGCGGTATCAAATCAACGAAAAGTACCACTGATCGCGCCCACGGCGACCAGCAGTGAAATCAGATCGCTGGGTCCCTATGTGTTTCAAGCTAATGTTGATTATGAGAACCTGGGACGGTTTTTGGGAACTTATTCCAGTAACATGACCAGGGTTCAGGCAGTGGCGACGTTGGCGCCTGCCGATGAATTTGGTAAAGAGATGACCGATGCATTCTGCCGTATGATTGACGATACCGGTGGAAGAGTTGTTTCCCAGCAGTGGTACCACGGCGCACCGGATGAATTAAAACATCAGTTTTCCGCTATCCGGCAGTCAGGTCTTGAAATTGTGCAGAGAATGTTAGATCAGAAAATTGAGGATAATAAGCAACGGCTATTGCAATACACAGTTTCCGACAGTCTTTGGCGGACAGATAGTATTAATGTGGATATTTATGGTGATGAATACCGGATTGTCACTTCGGATTCGGTCTATATCGTCAATCTTCAAAAAGCGCTGATTCTGACGGGATTAATGGATTCTAATGATTTTATGATACCGAAAAAAGATTCACTGGAATATCGAATCCAATCTATTGATGGAATATTGGTTCCAGCCTATGCCAGCGATTTGAAGATGCTAATTCCGCAGCTGGAATATTACAATTTAAGCGCCAAAATTTTTGGCAGCGGCAACTGGAACGATCTACAGCTCTTGAAAGATCACCCAAAAGTTGCCCGGCAGCTGACCTTCATTTCTGATTACTATATCGATGAAGAATCGCGATTCTATAAGAATTTTGAACGCTACTATTCCCAGATGATCGGTTCTAAACCAAATCGTTTTGATCTGTACGGTTATGACACAATGCGCGCGCTCTTATCAGTATTTGATGAAGGGGACTATTCAAGAGAAACCATTCGGAAAAAATTAGCCCAGATGCCGACCTACAATGGTATCTGCAGAAACATTTCGTTCCGGGGTAATCGACCGAGAGTCAATTCCTGTGCATTCATTCTGACTATGAAAGGCGAAAAAGTGCAGCCGGTTGCGATGATCGAAAAT
>JAHIOG010000579.1 GCA_018895675.1 bacterium | reverse complement strand
GTTGTGCATGCAGAAGATGTTGCTGAAGCTGCATTGCACTTCATTTATTACCCTTTTGACAGCCCCCAATGTTATTTTGTTTCCTGTGACCATGAACCGATGAACACGTTTGCTGGGTTGTGGGCTCTTTATAGGGCTATCGAAAATGATCGTCCTGTTGACAGTGTGCGGCCGGTGCTGCATCTGCCATTGATTGTCCCGCATACATTACGGAAACTATGGCGCGGTAGAGGTAATCGTGGCGATGTCCGCTATTCTTCTGAAAAGCTTATTTCCGAAGGGTTTAAATTTCATCTCGGTGTCGAAGGTGCAGTCAAGCAGATAATTAAATCAGGCGATTTCAGGCAGTGATGAAAATATTAAATGTTATTATGTTCTTTGAACCCCTTACTGGAGGAGGGTCTGTCGAGAGGACATTCCAGATGAGTCGCCATCTTGTTAAAGCGGGCATGGAATGTTGCATTTTAACGACTGACATCGGTCTTACGCCAGAACGCGAACATTCTATTAAAGGAGTAAAGATAATCGCCTTACCTTCCTTGCTTAAGCGGTTTTATGTGCCAAAGTTATCATACAGGCAACTTAAGGATATAATTATTAGTTTTGATATTATCCATTTAATGAATCACTGGACTATTATTAACGCATTAGTTTATATATTAGCAAGGCGTCTTAATAAACCATATGTAATATGTCCTGCTGGTTCACTTCCAATCTACGGTAGATCAAAATTAATAAAAAAACTCTATAACTGGGTTATTGGCAGAAGAATAATTCACGATGCCAGCGGCCATATAGCGATAAGCAGTGACGAGATAGATCAGTTTCAGGAATACGGTATCGTCTCGGATAAGGTGACTCTAATTCCGAATGGAATCAACGGTGATGATTTTTCAACAATAAATGATACAGATTATAAAAAAAAATATGGGCTGACAGATGCTCCATTTATATTATTTGTCGGGCGCTTGAATTCTATTAAAGGACCTGACTTGCTTTTGCAAGCCTTTTGCAATGCAAAAGATGAGTTACAGCCTTATCATCTAATTTTTGTGGGTCCTGACGATGGGATGCTTGCACAATTAAGACAGATGACTGAAATGTTCGATATTTCTGACAGGGTTCACTTTTTAGGATATCTGGGTGGTGAAGATAAATCGTATTTTTATCGTGCTGCTGAGCTGTTAGTTATTCCATCAAGGAAGGAAGCTATGTCCATAGTGGTTCTGGAGGCAGGTATTAGTGGAACACCGGTATTGTTAACAGATAAATGCGGTTTAAATGAGATATCCATGATTGGTGGTGGATTTGTAGTCACGCCATCTGTGGATGGCGTGCAACAGGGACTTATTAATATTTTTAAGGACCGTACTAAATTAAAATCGATGGGTGCAAATCTTAAGAAATATACTTATGAAAATTATCTTTGGAATGCTGTAATAAATAAGTATTTAAAATTGTATCAGCAGATAAAAATTGCATAAACATAAAAGGTACTAAATATGTAACCTGTTGTTTCTGCAGAATAACTTGCTTTATATTCTGAATCTTTCCCTTTGGAGATTCAATTTAGTCGTTCTTTTTAGGTATTATATCTTTATTAAACCCAACCAGACCTATCCGACCTATAAAAAAAGTGTTACCACCCAAAAAGCATTTGTAGGAGGGTCCTTGAAAATCTCAACAAGCGATCGATTATAGTACAAAAAAAATACACTTGCATTTTTAAGAGCCTGTTCATGGCAGGCCCGAAATTCTTAAATATACATAGTCGGGAACCTTGAAAAGGCATGTAACCGAAGTGAAAGTGGTGATTATTTGAAAATTGTGTTGATCAGTAATCCAACCAGTCGGCGTCAAAAGCCGGATTTTCCTCCTCCAGGTATTGCATACCTGGGTGCAGTGGCGCATCAAGCAGGTCATGAGGTACTGTTGATCGACGGCGGGCTGCGGACCATTTCGCAAATTACTCGGGATGTGAGTGAGGCTTCTCCGGACCTGGTTGGCGTGACGTGCTGGACGATTGACCGATACCTCGTCTGGAAATTGTGTGCTGCCTTGAAACAGGCAGTTCCGAAGGCATTTATGGTCATTGGCGGCCCGCATGCCACAATGTATCCCGAACACATCTTCAAAAAGACCCATGCATCGGCGGTGGTTGTTGGCGAGGGGGAAGAGACATTTGCGGAGTTTCTTGAGGCTCTGGCAGAAGGCAAAAGGCTGAAAGACGTTGCCGGTATGGTCTTGCGGAACGAAGACGGTGGTGTGTTTTACACCGCTCCTCGCCCCCCTATCCAGAACATCAACTCGATTCCTCGTCCGCATTATGCAGGATTTCGGCACTTCAGCTT
>JAHIOG010000578.1 GCA_018895675.1 bacterium | reverse complement strand
GATCCGCTGACCGCCATTGTCACCCAACTGGCCGGGCGCTTTTTCGATCCAATATTTCTGATAGCCCTGCTGGTCCTGTTATCCCCTTTTGTATTCGGGAGAGCCTTTTGCGGATGGATTTGTCCCATGGGCACGACAATCGATATTTCAGACAAATATCTCGCAAAGAAAAAGAGCAAATCGACGCGTAGATATCGCCCCGTTAAAACTATCCTTTTAATTATCTTCATTCTTTTTGCGGTTTTCGGTGTTCAATTATCATGGTTTATGGACCCGCTCCCAATCCTCTGGCGTTCATTCGGAGTCCTGGGAATGTCATTTTTCTATTTATTTACGGATACGATTCTGAATGGACTCTATGCTGCCAACATTTTCCCCGACACAGTTTTAGACATTCAGGACAGCGTATCTGCCTGGTTCTTTCCGGTCAGTACACCAAAATTTCTCATGTTGTTGGTTCCGTTTGTCATAATCATCAGCATACTGGCTCTGGGTAAAATATCACGCCGGTTCTGGTGCCGGAACTTGTGTCCTTTAGGCGCTTTACTGGGACTATTATCAAAATTCAGCCCCTTCCAGCGGGTCGTCGAAGAACATACCTGCACCAGTTGTTCGGTTTGTCAGAAAAAATGTAAAATGGACGCCAAAGAAGACGATTATATCAGTACGGAAAAATCGGAATGCATCCTCTGTCTGGATTGTCGGGAAGATTGCCCGACAGATGCGATTTCATATCAATTCCGTTCTCCGGTAACCATGAAAACCGCCACGGACTTGTCACGCCGGTCCTTTATTGGTGCCGGAGCACTGGCATTATTTGGATCGGGGCTGTTTTCACTTAGTGCGCTGAATCCCCGAAAAACCGATCGTTGCATCCGACCTCCCGGTTCATTGAGTGAAGATGATTTTATAGATCGCTGCATCCGCTGTGGAGAATGTATTCGTATCTGTGCAACGTCCGGCGGATGTCTGCAAATGTCTTTTTTAGAGACCGGTTTGGAAGGACTGATGACGCCCGTCTCAAAATACCGGATCGGTTATTGCGAATATAATTGCAATCTGTGCGGTCAAATCTGTCCAACAAAAGCAATTCAACCTCTTGGTCTCGAAGAAAAACAAAAACTTAAGGTAGGCATTGCCCTGTTTTTAAAAGATCGCTGCATTCCTTTTAAATCACATGAAAACTGCATTGTTTGCGAAGAACATTGCCCCTTACCTAAAAAAGCTATAATATTAGAGGAGAAGGAATTTACTGATCCGGAAACAGGAGAAATAAGAATGGTCAGTTATCCTTATATCGATCCCGATCTGTGTACCGGTTGCGGTATTTGTGAAAATAAATGTCCGCTGGAAGGTGAAGCGGGAATAATCGTAGCTCGTGAAGGAGAGGAAAGATTTTAGCCATGAAGATCAAGTATTACTTATTAATCGCGCTTACACTGTTGCTCCTTTCGTCCTGTTCGTCGACCCGAAAACTACTAATAAAAAAGGGTGATTATCTCGGCTGGCAAATGACAAACTATGAATTGTACAGTTCAAAGAAGGAATTTGAGAGAACTCTAAATGAAAATTATCATTTATACAGCGGTTATGGATTGACTATGATCATATATCAGGAAATCGAAGGTCCTAATTTTATGAAAATGAGAATTGAGATCTATAAAACCAAGGACCGACCCGGAGCACAGGGACTGTACAAACGTTACCAGTCGTTTACCCAAATTCCTTTTGGCAAAGACGGCAGTGAAAGCCCAGGGTTTATTGCTTTCCGCAGGGATAACTATTTCGTTAAAATTATTGCCGTCCGGAATTTACAGGATAAGAACAATTATCTGAAAAACGTTGCCCAAATTATTGACTCAAAAATAACGCGATAGCCATGATCTCCAGGAGAAAATTCTGTAAACTTACAGGTGACATAGTCATCGGTGTTGTCGCATCCCGCCTTTTTGTAAATGCTGCTTTCGCATCGGAATCAAAATATCCATATATTCGTGACGCCCGGTATTACAAACTTCTCGACAACGGAAAAATCCTGTGTGAATTGTGTCCGAGGAATTGTGTCGTCGCTCCAAAGCGCCGTGGATATTGCGGTGTCCGGGAAAATCAGAATGGTAAATTTAAAACCCTGGTCTATGGTCGCCTGACGTCCATCAATAACGACCCGATTGAAAAAAAACCCCTCTTCCATTTTCTACCGGGCACGACGGCAATTTCCGTTTCAACCTCCGGCTGTAATCTCAAATGCAAATTTTGTCAGAACTGGTCCATTGCACAGGTGAAACCGGAAGATCTCAGTTTCCGCTATCTTTCTCCCGAGCAACTGGTCACTCTGACAAAAAACAACAAGGTTCCCACAATTGCTTATACATACAATGAACCGACGATTTTCACTGAATATATTCTGGATACGGCTGCTTACGGAAGAGATCAAGGTATCAGAAGCGTAATGATTTCCGCTGGATACATAAACAAAGAACCGCTGCGGGATCTTTGCAAGGTTCTTGATGCGATAAAAATCGATTTCAAAGCCTTTTCGGAATCCTTTTATAAAGATATCGTGTCAGGCAGACTAAACCCGGTGCTGGACACATTGGTCGAGGTAAAGTCTCAGGGGGTCTGGCTGGAAATGGTAAATCTGATTATTCCAACGTTAAATGACAGTACTTCGGAACTCGAAAACATGTGTAAATGGATCACCGCGAACCTGGGAACCGATGTGCCGCTCCACTTTACACGGTTTCATCCAGCGTATCTTCTGAAAAACCTGCCTCCCACCCCGGTATCTTCGCTTGAGAATGCTTACAAAATTGCCCGAAATGCCGGAATAAACTATGTATATGTCGGCAATGTTCCCGGTCATTCCGGTGAAAACACCAACTGCCCGCATTGCGGCGCCGGATTGATTATCCGGAAAGGGTTTTACATCGTCCGAAACAAAATCAAAAATGGCAAATGTCCCAATTGCTCTTCGGTTATTCCGGGAGTATGGACATAAAGGTCGGTAAAATGAAATCTAAACCATTTCCTAAACATCTAAACATATTAGCGATTTTAATGGGGTTATACATCATGAGCTGTTCAACACCAAGCGATGCGCAAGATCGTCCGGCATATAACGCCGGAATGTTTTATCCTAAAAATCCACGGGAGCTTAGACAATCAATTCAAAATTATTTAAACGATTCTGAAATAGATCAGCTTCCTGGAAAACCGTTCGGGCTAATCTCGCCCCATGCCGGGTATCCCTACAGCGGACCCGTTGCCGCTTATGGCTTTGCACAATTAAAAGGCAAATCCTACGACGCTGTCATTGTGCTATCGCCTTGTCATGTTGATTATTTTCCCTTCGCCTCCGTTTACAATGGAGAAAGCTATTCTACGCCACTCGGGAAATTGCCGGTGGAAAAAAGCATCGCTGAGGAATTAATAAAATCGAGCAAACTGATCCGGATATCGGATAAAGGACACGATATCGGCATGGCAGGACGCGCCGAACACAGCCTGGAGGTTCAGTTACCCTTCGTTCAGGAAACGCTCGGCGAAATCCCCATCGTGCCGGTTGTCCTGGGAAGCATGGACTGGAATGTAATTCAGACACTGGGCAACCAGATCGGAAAGATCGCCAAAAAACATAATATTTTGATTATCGCATCCAGCGATTTGTCTCACTTTCACAACTATAATGACTGTAATAAAATCGATAAAAACTTTATTAAAATTCTTGCCGATTTTTCAATCGAGAAGCTTTATGAGGGAATAGTAAGCAAACAGGTTGAAGCCTGCGGCGGGGGTCCGATTCTTACCCTGATGATTGCGGCAAAAATGAACGATGCCACGGATATAGAAATCCTGAAATATGCCAATAGCGGCGATGTGCCCTTTGGCGACCGGTCCCGTGTGGTCGGCTATCTCTCGGCAGCGTTTTATAAAGAATCAAAAGCAAATAAAAAGGATACATCCATGGGAACAACCGGAAATCACAATAGAGACCTGACTCGCGATGAGCAACTCTTTTTAATTCAACTTGCAGAAGACGTAATTCATGCCGCTGTCAAAAACAAACCTATCCCCGTCCCGGAAGATATTCCGGCGATCTGCAAAGAAATGCGCGGCGCTTTCGTAACCATTGAAAAGCATCACCAACTGCGGGGTTGTATCGGTTATATTCTGCCTGTTTACCCGTTATATGAAACTGTTATCGAGGTCGCTCAGTCGGCGGCGCTTCGTGATCCACGCTTTCCTCCGGTTACACCAAAGGAACTTATAGACCTTGAAGTGGAAGTATCAGTGTTGACCGTACCGGAAAAAATCGATGATCCGTCGATAATCGAAGTGGGCAAACACGGCATTATCATGAAGAGAGGACTTTACCAGGGACTGCTTCTGCCCCAGGTGGCGACTGAATACGGCTGGGACAGGGAAACCTTCCTGGAACATACCTGCCTGAAAGCCGGACTCGAACGCAACGCCTGGAAAGATAAAGCCACCGAAATCCAGATATTCTCGGCACAGGTGTTTAACCGGGAAACCCTGGGGAAATAGGATTATTTTTAGACAGGATTAACCCAAAAGGGGACTCAAGAAGTCAGGATATGCAGGAAATATTCAGATTGCAGATCGCGAACTCTCTCGTTCCCAAATTCAATTTGGGAACGAGCATTAATAAGCACCAAGCGCGGAGAAGAAGAATGGAGTTTTGATCCGAAGGATCTCCTCTGGAGGAGTAATGTTCCAAAGGAACTTCGGAGGAGCACTGGTACAAACCCGTTTCCGGCCGAGTGCAGCGAGACTAAACGGGTTTAGGTCGGCATAAATTACAGTTATTATTTTTGGATAGGATAAATCCGTGGGATACCTATGTTATCTCTATTTGTTACCCTTCTTTAAGATCTTACAAACGAACATTTCTTTAAGTTTCACAAATGGAACTGTTACGTGTGATAACAATTTGAAAATTTTTGATAGAAAGAGTTTTATTTTCTTCCTCCAATTTGCTTTTATTTCATGAGGAGCAAATATAGCATTATAAAGGCGTTCCACTTCCACATGTTTTGTAAATAGATCGGTGAGAATCTCGATTTTTGTTTCATCTTCCGAAGTAATTTTAACGATTAAATTGTGTATCAATGAGGCGAGAGTATAAATGCCCTGTTCGGCGATTAGCACAGGCAGCCCGGTTTCTCGAAGCACCTTCATTATGCTTTCGGGAGGAGTTTCCCCTGAAAGAAGTAATCCGGCAAGATTAGGAATTTTACTATGGTACAAAACAAGCGCCGCCAGGAGCACATCAGTTCGATCACTGGAAGTGATTATCAGTGTTTTGCTTTGTGAATTTGTCACGCTTTCCATTAAAACATGTGGTTCCTGCGTAGCGACAACGACGTTTTCAATTTGTTTATTCCATGAGGATGTCTTATCGAATTCGTCTTCATTTAAGATTTTTGCGTTCAATTCTGCTTTTATCACTGATAATGTTGGCACAGACAAAATTGATTTATGAGGAATAAAACCGAAAATATCGAGGTCGTTTTGTAACCTGAGTCCCTCTTTTAGCAGATTGCTTATCTTCTCATATTTTTCCATTTTTATTTTATTTATGATCACTCCAAGCACCCTGCACCTACAAGATGCGAAGAGGGAGTAGTTAAGCGCTATCCTATCAATTGTACTTCCCACGCCGCCTTCGCTGATAATCAGCACCGGAGCATTTAATAACTTGGCGACACGAGCGTTTGATAAATTAAAGACCGAGCCTACTCCTCCATGACCGGTTCCCTCAATTATTACAATATCACTTTTCTTTTCGATATTTTTAAATGCCTTCAATATCCTGTTCCTGGGAGATTTTAACTTTCCCGTTATATATTTGCTCGTTTGTTCTTTTCCGACTACAAAAGGACCCATATCTTTGAGATCGCCCTGAAGCACAAAATTTTTACTCATCACTATAACATCTTCAGGGATTTTGTTCTCTCCGATTATTGAATAGCGCTGGGACATTGGTTTTATATAACCAACTTTGTGTCCTTTTTTCAACAGAGAATTAATTAGTCCTAGAGAGATGGACGTTTTTCCAACATTTCTTCCCGTTGCCGCAATAAATATCTTTTTTGCCACTTTATTCTCCTATTGATATCAATTTCCCGACCTTAATTTGGACGGCTTTTTTGACATAGTTTCTAATGTCAATCGAGTCTCTCTTTATTAATGGGAAAAATTCTTCATACTTTGCATCGCCGGTTTTTTCATCGCTTACAGCTAAATTCATCAAAAACTCTAAAAACATCTACAATTTAATATTTTGGGACGAATTATTCATAACTATATTCGCATGAGGCAGCGGAATACGG
>JAHIOG010000577.1 GCA_018895675.1 bacterium | reverse complement strand
GTATTCTTGATATCTGATGATATAAATGCTGCACACTGATCGTTAAAATTTGGAGGACGATTGCCTTTCATAGCCCAATCAGCTATATCTTCCATCTCAATACCTAATGTCTCTTTTGCAGACTCTTCCAGAAAAGAACCGGTGCCTGCAGAGCATGCCTCATTCATTGCATAGTCGCTCGCCACTCCATTCGTGATATAGGTATATTTTGCATCCTGGCCGCCTATTTCAAAAATCGTATCTACTCCAGGATCAAAGTGAAGAGCCGCTGTAGCGTGTGCTATAATTTCATTGATCACGCCGTCACTAAGTGCAAATAGCCCTGCTATTTTTCTTCCAGAACCTGTTACACCCAACCCGCGAATTATCACTTTTGTACCATTCAACTGGTTAAAAACAGTTTTATAGCACTTTCGTGAAGCTCCAACAGGATCACCATTTGTCCTGAGGTACTCACTAGCAAGAATTTTCAGATCCGACTCACGTAACAATACAAGTTTTGTCGTAGTTGAACCGACATCTAAACCAAGGATACATCTATCACCATCTTTAGCCGTTCCACGTTTCATCTGCGTAAAGGTTACCTTATCTTCAAAATCATGCAATGGTTGATGATAATCGAATTGTGTAGTGTGTTTGGAAAATAGTCTGCTTAGATCATCAATAGGTTTTGTCTTATTCTCAATTGCCCAGAGAGCAGCTCCAAGAGCCTCAAAATATGTCGCTTCTTTCGGTACGGTCAAGTTAGTTATCTCACAATTAAGATATTCAATCATTACCTTGTTCCTGGTAACACCACCGACGATCATTATGTTCTCTTTTAGTGTATCCTTGAGCAATTCAAGGACCTTGCTTGCCATCATCTGACATAGACCGGCTACTACTTTGCCTTTAGGCACACCTTTATTTGTAGCATGGGTACAGTCACTCTTACAAAAAACCGAACATCTTCCAGAAACATAATGTGGTTCTTCATTCTGTGCATATCTGATCGCTTCATCCAAACTTACATCCATTCTCCTTGTCTGCTGTAAGAAGAACTCTCCCGTTCCGGAGGCACATTTATTTCCTGTAAATACCTTGCCGATTTTTCCAGAATCATCAAGTTTATAGACGATGAAAGTCTCACCACCGGCACTTATAACTGCGTTATAAGGCTTGCCATTATTATTAATGTGTTCCAGGGCATATTCAACAGCTAGCGGCTCTGAGATATTTGTTAGGTTTAAGAACTCCTTAAATCTCCGACCGGTAACAGCAATTGAATTGACCTTTTCCAGGTCAAACTGTCCCAATAGATCTTTAACAACCTGTTTGGGATTTCCTTCATGGGCATAAGAATGGATACCATTAACTTCTATCGCCTTTCCACTCTTTTCAGCATCCACCAGAGTTATAGTTGATGCTCCTGTACAAAGACCTAAAGCGTGCATGATACTTTTTCCCATTTAGTTTCAACAATATCCTGGCTGAAGCCAATAGCAGTAAGAGAGGTAATAATTAGAAAAATAATTCCGTGTTTCAGTTGCCCTCCATTTAATTCAAATTTCAAAACGCTTGTTTACTTAGAACCATTTTTTACGTTTGAAAAATACCAGCATAACGATTCCGACCGATACCATCACAGCAAGTGCCATCGGATATCCAAATTTCCAGGCCAACTCCGGCATAAACTGGAAATTCATACCGTAAATTCCGGCAAGAAAGGTTAGTGGAATAAAGATAGTTGCGATGATTGTCAATACCTTCATTACTTCGTTCATCCGGTTACTGACCGTCGATAAATAAATATCGAGCATACCAATGACGATATCGCGAAGGTTTTCAATCGTATCGATAATTTGAATCGTGTGGTCATAAACATCCCGAAAGAACAGTTTTGAACTGCTTCTAACCAAATCAGACTCCAGCCGGTCAATATTATTCAATATTTCACGTAGCGGCCAAACCGATTTGCGCATAAAAATCAGCTGTCTTTTTAACTGGTGAATACGCCGCAGAACGGAAGAGTTGGCATTTTTTAATAATATGTCTTCCAATCGTTCGGTCTCTTCAGCAATATTTTCCAGAACTATGAAATAATTATCGACAGTGGCATCTATTAACGTATAGCATAAGTAATCCGAATCTTCTCTCCTGACACGGCCTTTGTTTTTCCGCAATCGTTCGCGAATGGTAT
Organism: bacterium; assembly: GCA_018895675.1. Taxonomy (GTDB): domain Bacteria; phylum Fidelibacterota; class UBA2242; order UBA2242; family UBA2242; genus UBA9312. The sequence goes on along the minus strand of JAHIOG010000577.1, from coordinate 4,181 downwards.
CAAATACATCGCCTTCGATTTCCTGGAAGGTTATCAGATAATTCTTCCCGATTATAAAACTGACCTGTTCGCTGTTCATCTCCTTTTTCTTGTCATCATAGGTCAGCATTTTTACGATACTGTAGTAATAATCGTCATATTCTTCAAATTTCGGACGGTGGTCCGTATTGACAATATCCTCCAGAACTAATGGATGAATTTCAAATATTTTCCCAATCTTTTCAATCAGATCCAAATCATTCAGTCCGGTGACATCTATCCAGCTCACCGTATTATCCGCTAGACAGGTAGCCAATTCGTCGGGATTCTGGATTTCAATTTCATTAATACTATCCGAATTGTAGTCAAAAATCTTAATTGTGGATTTTACATTTTTATTGTCACCGACATATACGAGAGTTCCCGGCGGTAAGCCGGGTCGTTTTGACCGTTTTCGCATGATCTTCATAATTTCACCTATCTTGATGACGAAATATATCTTTTAACCGTTTAAAAAGCGGTAGATCCTGCATTTCCCTGGGAATCTTCAGCTGATCTGCCAGCGGTATGACCTCTTGTTTTACGACTTCGTATTTTGATAATTCTTCTTTCGTGATAAGAATACAAATACAGTTTGAAAGTTTATTTTTATAATTCATGATCGGGAAAGCAACGATATTAAGTTCAATCGGTTTTTCAAATGAATCAATCATTAACGCACTTTGAAGCGTAATATATTTGGACTTGCGCAGTTCAAGCATCACATTTGAATAATTAAATTTATCAAAAATATTTTCCGCATATTCATTGATTACATCCTTTTCGCCGATTTCCATTTGTTCAACCAAATGTCGGCTGACTTTTATTATCATACCCTGCGCATCCAATAACAGCATTGGGGTTTCCACCTTATCAAGCAGAAAGTTAACTATATTGGACATGCTGCTGATTTTCAGGGACTTCATCTCATTCAACGAATTCAAATGCGCATTGATTTCAATGACTTTAACACCCAATCGTCCCAATTTTTTTAGTTGCATACCGCTGGAATATTTTCCCTGTCGTGACAGTTCAATAACCTTTTCGAGTTCTTTAAAAATATTTTTACTTTTTACCAGTGTAGATATAAAAATAATTGACAGAATGATCAAAAGCACGATGATATAATAGATAAAATTTTCGGCAAAATATTTCAGTGACAGTGTGTTACCAGCTTCAATCTCAGAAAAGGTCAGGTAGCCATGAATTCCGATTAACAGGAATGTAACTACCGCAAACATGTAGAGCAGATATATACGGAATTTGGATATTAAAAACATCAAATGTCCTTTAATTTATCAATGTCTTTTTCCCGTCCGACAACCACCAGAATATCGTCTTTCTGAATAATAGTTGACGGCGATGGAAATTCAACTGTTTCTTCGACAACCGGATTGCCCAGTTCATCAATCCTGGTGCTTGTATGTTTGATTGAAAGAATGTTTATGTTGAGTTTTTTTCTCAAATCAATGGCCAGGATGGATTTACCGATCATACTCTTTGAACACATGACTTCAGCCAGAATCTGATTCTGACCAATATAGATTTTATCAATTATATCTGGCGATACCAGTTTGCTAGCGATCCGCTTCCCTTCTTCAATTTCAATGTTGATTACCTCGGTAGCACCGACTTGTTTCAGTACCTGGGCATGGATATCGGATACCGCACGGGCAATAATGTATGGAACTCCAAGATTTTTCAATACTGCTGTTGTCAATATACTGGATTCAATATTTTGACCGATTCCAACCACCGCTACATCAATATCTTTTATTGGCGCGTTTTTCAGTGATTGTTCATCCGTACTGTCAATCAAAACCGCCTGTGTAACCATATTTTTTACTTTTTCAATAAGGTCTGTCTGATAGTCAACGGCAATAACCGTGCCTCCCTTTTCAGAAATGACGCGACACACTTCCAGACCAAAGGTACCCAATCCGAAAACCCCAAATATTTTCTCTTTAGCCATGCATTCCTCCTTTATCGATAATTAACCAATTAAGATATTACCCTCAGGGTATTTAACCCGCGTCTGATCAGGCTTTTGTGATAATGCAATGATTAGCGTCATCGGACCAATTCTTCCGACGAACATCAATATGATAATCATTATTTTACTGATTTGAGTCAAACTCCCGGTAATCCCTGTCGATAATCCAACTGTCCCAAATGCCGAAACGACTTCAAATAAAATCCGTTCAAATGAAAATGGCTCAACCAGACTTAAAATGAATGTGCCGATAAATACAGCGCCTAATGACAATAAAACTATCAAAAAGGACTTATTTATTATCCTCTTCGATATATAGCTATTCATCAGTGTGGTTTCTTTCCGGTTATTAAATGTTGACTTCAGATACGCAAATATAACTGAAACCGTATTAACTTTAACGCCGCCGGCTGTCGAACCCGACGCCCCTCCGATAAACATGAACAGAACCATAATAAAAAGCGTCGGAATTCGAAGTGTCGCAATATCAATTGTATTAAAACCGGCAGTCCTTAAGGTAACTGACTGAAAAAATACTGCCAGATACTGGGTCTTAAGATCAAACCGGACAAGATTGCCTCTGTGCTCAATCCCATATATCAGCAACATTCCACCAAAGATCAAAAACAGTGTCGAAATAACGACAACTTTCGTATTCAAAGTGAGTTTCGATTTACGGATACGCCGGCTGAACACATTAGTTTTGATGTTGGTTTTGAAATTTTCAATCAGATTAAAAACTACGGAAAAACTTATTCCGCCGGTGATGATCAGACCGGTAATGATAAAGTTGATTGATATATTAGTTTTAAATGATTCGAAACTATTGGAAAACAATGCAAAACCCGCATTACAGAAAGCCGAGACAGCATGAAACATTGAAAAAAATACTGCCTGGAATGTATCACCGTACAGATCATTGAAATCGCCAAACAGTAACATTGCCCCAACCAGTTCAATACCAAAAGTAAAAAAGATAATTTTCATTATTGTAGTAGAAATTTTCTGCATATCCTGTTCATTTAATAAATACGAGATTGCTATTTTTTCTTCCAGGGATATACGCTTTCCGATAACATAGGCGCCAAAATAGGACAAAATCATAATACCCAGTCCTCCAATCTGGATCAGGATCATGATCACGACCTTTCCGAATAATGAAAATTTAGTTGCTGTATCTACGACAATTAATCCGGTCACACAGACAGCAGAAGTCGCTGTAAACAATGAATTGACAAAACCCAGACGTGAATTATCAGCGGTGGAAATAGACAACATTAAAAAGACCGTTCCCAGCAAGATGACAATTATAAAACTGAATGCTATTGTTTGAGCGGGATGTCGGGAAACCGATTTAATATAGGCGTTTAATCGTTTTACACGACTGAGAATCTTCAATATATTAAAGGCATTACGAATCAGGATAATATTTATCGGTAGGTGATTTATTCCTCCTTCACCGGATACAAAACGCATATACCGGGTATAAATAAATAACGCCAGAATCACAATAAGTAACAGGTGGTCAAAAATTTTATTTCGAATAAAACTTAATCTCTTTTCTGCCCCGCTTATTCGCATAACCGCTTCGCTGATAAACAATACGATAATACAATAATCAAGGATATTCGTAATGAGAAATATCATTCTTGTCTGGTGTATTCCGTACTCAAGAAACAGAGACAAAATACTCAGGAAGAGTACTATTACAACGATTTGATCAATAAAGTTTCGTTTACTATAGCCAGACTGCATTTGATCCTGTCTAAATCACCTATTCAATACAATAAGCACGGTATTCTCTCAGTATAATATACATTTATAGTATAAAAGAACGTTCCGGCTATTTTAATTTATAATTTCTCAAACCCCAAATAACCTCTTTGGATGTTACCTTGATTATTCCTGTCACAGGAACAGCAAACAGCATCCCTAAAGCTCCTGCCAGGTTTCCCCCGATTATCACAGCTACCACAACAGTCAACGGATGCATATCGACACTTTTTGAGACAACCATTGGAGAAACGAAGGAATTATCAATAATCTGAACCAATACAAAAGTGATAACAATCCAAATCAGAACAATTCCAAGATTTGGCGGATTACTGATGATAGCAATCAAAAGCGCCGGCACTGCCCCAACTACCGGTCCGAGATACGGAATCAGGTT
>JAHIOG010000576.1 GCA_018895675.1 bacterium | reverse complement strand
TTGCAGCACAAAGCCATGTAAAAGTATCTTTTAACGCCAAGTACGCAAAGAATCAATTAGATATTAAAAAATGAAACAATAAAACTCTTTCCGAGAAAGGAATGAACAACACAGATATTAATGCATTCATTAAAGAACATAGCGCTCTTTTCTGGTATATCAAAGAAGCCGCCAGGGAAAATATCAGTCTAAACCTGCTGGTGGAAACCATTCTGCAGTATGGAGAAATACCCGATATCAAGCGGCTTTTTGAACTGGTTGGCACTGAAAAAGTATCCGAAATATTTTTTAAGCAAATTTCCCGCAGCCGGTGCAATTACCATCCCGAAACAAAGAATTTTTTTACTCAATATTTTAAACGGAATGCTCTTGGAAATATTAACCGCCCCGTTAAATAGATTTTAAAAACGATTTTCTATAATAGATTGAAATGTGATAAAAAAGTTTTAAATAATGACTATTTCATGGGGCCAGCCCTGTGAAATATTGACATGTGATAAAAAAGTTATAAATAATAACTATTTCACGGGGCAAGAGGATCCGTAACAGAGACACAGAGCCATCTTGAATATGGAAAAAGAGTTGGGTATTTAAAAAATGAGGATGTAGAGAGATTAGATAAAAATTTGAATAACATTTTTAGAGATTTGAACAAAATAATGATATCCCTGAAGCCTCAACCTCAACCTCAACCTCAACCTTGACCTCAACCTGTAACTGAACCTTTGGATTTTGGATTTTAATCTCAACCTTAACCTTAACCTTTGAAATTTGGATTTTAATCTCAACCTTGACCTCAACCTTCCCTTATCAAATGCCAAATAGGTGTAGGAGAAAAATCCGGAATAAAGGTTCGAAAAGTAGTTTTTACTATAAGTTGGCTTTTATGAGCGCTTCTCTATTTACCCTGTTTGCTATGTGGTTTAATATGGAAGCTAATAAGGACTTGAAATAGAAATTCATCAAAAATTGTAATGGCGCATCAAATTAATAAAAAGCTTCCCGAAGAGTTCCGAAAATATTTTTGGGATTGTAATTTTAACGAGTTATCGCTGGATAAATATCAAAAATTTGTTGTTGAAAGAATACTTAATTTCGGTGATATTCATTCGGTTAGATATATTTTGTTAAATGTTGATAAATCTGAAATAAAAAATATTATTTCCACCAGCCGAAATTTAAATAATAAAACCAAAAATTTCTGGAAGATTATGCTGAATGAATAAAACATTACATTTTAATATATTACCTTTACACCAGCTTGACTTATTTAAACTCCTTTCTAATCAGGATTTTATTGCAAATTTTTATCTTGCAGGTGGAACAGGATTGGCGTTACAAATAGGGCATCGTCAATCAATAGATTTCGATTTTTTTATACCGAATGATTTCAATACGACTCGGATTATTCAAGAATTAAAATCCATAGGAAATTTCGAACTACACAATGAGGAGCAGAACACTATTAATGGTATGTTAAACCAAATTCGCATCTCTTTTTTCGGCTATAAATATAAAGTTATCAACCCATTTTTAAATTATAGAAAAATAAATATTGCTGATGAATTAGATATAGCAGCGATGAAATTAGAAGCCATTTCAGGTAGAGGAAATAAAAAAGACTTTATCGATTTATATTTTATGCTTCAAAAATATTCCATAAATAACATTTTAAAATTTTATGAGAAAAAATATGGTAAAGGAATAGCCAATAATTATCATTTAATGAAATCTTTAACATATTTTCAAGATGCGGAAGAACAGGCAATGCCTGAAATGATTGAGCATGTCGATTGGGGAACAGTAAAGAAAGAAATTATTAACAAAGTAAAGAAAATTAAATTAATTGGATAGATGTACAGAAAATTTAATGAAAGAGGGAATTGCCCTTGTTTAACAATATATCCAAGAATTATCTAAGAAATGCTGAGGAAAAGTTGAGTGCTGCAAAATACCTTCTAAAAGGAAAATTTTATAGAGACCCAGCAACCAGCAACAAGTAAGTGCAGTAACCAGTAAGCAGTAAGCAGTATCAAAACTCAAATGTCAAAACACGTGATTCCTTGAACTTT
>JAHIOG010000575.1 GCA_018895675.1 bacterium | reverse complement strand
TTTCCGGTCATTAATATCACTTTTGATGAGGAACTGGACCCAAGCTCGATTCTGGATGGCATGGTTTTTATGCAGAATTATCCCGAATACGATACAATACCTACTTTTGTTCAGCATTTCATCGTGAACCACCGGAGCGTTTTTAATGTTTTTCCTTTGCAGGAGCTGGAACACAACAAATTACATAAAGTTCGGGTAATTGAAGGATTGAGAGACCTTTTTGGAAATGAAATCGAACGCAAGAAAACCATCACATTCAGAACAGGCGTCGAGCGCTGGATTGAGAAGAAAATCGATGATTTTGAATCAGGTTTGACCTCAAACTGGTGGTCGCCTGGTTCGAGCGGAAGTACAACCGGTATTACTGATCCAACGTTAAGATCTGAAGAATTTGAAATTGTTAATCATGTCAGCCATAGCCAGGTATCTATGAAAATAAAATATTCTTGGGCTCCAGATTCGACTGAATGGTTGCTCAGGGAATATCTTGGCGGCGGCTCTCCTCGAAATATCACGTTTAATAAAAATTATATTATGCAAGTCTATGTGTTTGGCGACGGAAGCCGGACACTGTTCCGGTTTGCGGTTGATGATAAATATCCGACCGCAGATGCTGCTAATCATGAAGTAAGTCCCTGGTACACGATCGACTGGATTGGCTGGAAACTGGTCAGCTGGGACATGACAAATGATAGCGCCGGTATCTGGCTGGGCGATGGAAATCTGGATGGCACTTTACGATTTGACAGTTTTCAGCTATCCTATAATCCCGATGATTCTGACGCTTTGATCATGGGTGAAATTTATATCGATGATTTGAGACTGGTAACAGTTGAGCAAGTTGGGATCAATGCAGAAATCGCTCAAATTCCCGCAGGATTCACCCTGTACCAAAACTATCCCAACCCGTTTAACCCCACGACAACAATATCGTTCACGCTTGCTAAAGCATCGAATGTCCGTCTGGAGATATTTAATATTCGCGGTGAGAAAATTCGGTCCTTGGCGAATGACTATTTTCATGCCGGCTATTGGACTGCCGTATGGAACGGCAAGAACGACCACGGGCTGTTTATGCCAAGCGGTATGTATATGTGTCGGATGATAACCGGGACGGGAATTCAGGTTCAAAATATGCTGCTTTTAAAATAACGAACAGCCGCCCCGGCATCCCGGGACAGCTGTTTTATTAGAATAAATGTAATCAGCCTATTGATCTTCTCTGTTCAAGAGGGCGAGTATTCCGATAATAGAGAGAATTACCAGCCCAATGACGAAGAAAAACCGGAACATTTTTATAATAACTTTGAAAATCTTCATTTGAGATGTTCTGCTTACAGATCCTCCAGCAACTCTTTCGCTTCTTTATAAATTGCCTTTTCCGAGTCGGTTTCTGCTGGAATTTTCAGAGCCTGTTTTAAAGCTTTTACGGCTTTTTCGTCCTGGTCAAGTTTTTCGTAGCTTTTACCCAGCCAGAGTAAATGCCGGCTATCATCCGGTTCGATTGAATGGGCTTTATTGAAAAATTCCACAGCTTTTACAAATGAGGCCGCCGGCGGCGTGGCATAGATAAGACTGGCGATCTGACGTTCGAACCAGCTCAGGTCGGCAAGAGCAAAGTGCCAGCGCCCCATCACGTGGTAATTGGAATCATTTTCCGGGTCCAATTTAATAGCAATCATAGTGTGTTCTTTTACTGCATAGGAATTTTCGATTTTCTGTTTGGTGCCCTCGATTTCGCCAATGCGACCGATCAGAATTGCGTAATACTGATGTCCGCCGGCAACACTGGGCGCGATCTCAACACACTTTTTAGCGTATTCGAAACCCGGATAGAGATTTTCTTTCTGTACTTCCATATTATCCGGTTGCTGATCAGCAAAGTCAAAATAAGCCCGGGCGATTTTCCAGAGGATTTCCGGATTTTCTTTGTCCAGCTGTTCTGCTTCTCTCAATTTCGCCATGGTGCTGTTATAATCATCGGCGTCGTGCAGATTCTCTGCCTCAACCAACAGCTGTTTGACTTGTGCACTTTGAGCCATTACCAGCGTGCACGCCAACAGGATCATCATAACCATTACTGCATATCGAAAAAATCGATGTTTCATGCTTTCCCCCATATTATATGTTTGCATTGGTTCTTGTTGTGATGTTTATTTGAGAAATTTTGTTAATTA
>JAHIOG010000574.1 GCA_018895675.1 bacterium | reverse complement strand
TCCGGTGATAAATTGACGATCCCTGAATCGGTGGCAGTCCAGCAGCCGCCGCTGATCGGATCGGGATACACTTTTTTCGGGTCAATTATACCCGGATAGGCATGGACCTGATAAGTGTCATATAACCGGACCTGGAACAGGCTGTCCTTTCCGGAAACACTGATCCAGAGACAGGATGACAATAAATCGTAACAGATATGGCTCTTAACGGCGAGTTTAAAGGGAAGGGAAATTGATTCTACGTATGCTCCCAGGGTCGTTAGAATTATCAACTGATTTTGATCAATACCGAGAATATATAGTCGTTGATTAGCGGAGTCGAGCGCAAAGTCAATCGGTCGATCGTTTAATTCCAGGGTACTAACCGGGTTTAATTCCGGATCGGTGACAGTGATCTGCTGGTTCCAGTATTCCGCAATGTAAATATTCCCTTCTTGAGGATACGTTTCAACGGCGATAGGCGATGGAAAATAATTTACCGCCATAATATGTTCTGCATCGTAGGTCAATTTCCGTACGACAAAATTATAAAAATCTGCGATGACAAAATTTACCGGACCGGGAATTATACGGACGGTATCGGATAGCGTCCCGGCGTCGTATTCGGTGAATGCCTGGACGGCGTATCTGTACCTTATGTCATAATCGACGGGAGTATCAAAAAAGAAGTTCGTATCAGCGGATAGAGTGCGGAACGAATCCAATTCTGCATTTTCTATGGCGCGGTAAATTTGATAATGGGAAAGGTCTTCGACATCTATTTTGCTCCAGCGCAATTCGATCGTATTACGATGGGATTTAACCTGCACATTCGTGGGAGCGCCATGAGTGAACGGGTTATTCGGGTCGAAGGGATTCGTTCGTTCACGATCCGAACAACTATTCATGAGCAGCAAAGCGGCGATGATGATAATTACGGTCATATCAGCGATTAAAGGATAATAAAGTGATGAGAAATCCAACTTCAAATCCGGCAAAACTCCAGCCGGACAGTTTATCATATTTGACTGCTTTATCGTATAATCTGTTCATTTCATCGATATTGCCGGAACGCTGATACTTTCTGTATGCGGCGTCGGCTTCCGAGTTATAATGCCATGACAGGGCGCTGAAAACCGTCATTACCCCAAATCCTAAAAGTCCCTGTTTGGTGATTCCGATCCGATTCTTCGGCGCTGTCTGTACTTTCAGGATTTCAGGATGCTGGATTTTGAGACTGTCTGTGGATGAGGATAGGGTGAATTGCGGAATTGATTTCATTAATTGTAACGGCTCAGCGAACAGTGCCGAAGAGATCCAAACTATAAATACAATTTGCAATATGCGTTTCATTTTTTAACCTGATAATAGTGCAGATTTCGGGCGTTGTCACATACGATCAGTCCGTTCGGAGACACTACTGCCTGCTTGATACCTTTTTCAAAAGTTAGTTCCCAGAGTTTTTCTCCGGTTTCGGAACGCAATGCTACGATCTGTCCTCTTGAATACGGAACAACGATTATTGACCCGACTGCGTACAACGGTTTATTGATCAGACCGGTTCCTTTATAATGCCAGAATTCGGCGCCGGTATTCTTATCAAGATTTCGGACTGTTCCGTCGCTGAATCCAATTGTTACACTTTTTTCAAGCACAAGCGGCTCTGAATAGATTGGGACGCCGTACTTTTTCTCGAAGCGGATTTGTTTTTCTGAAAGCTTTATAATACAGAACTGTCCTGTTCCATCAGCTGCAAAACAGTGACCGCCGGAGATTGTAAATACCGGGTTGATGGAAAGTGGTAACTCAATTTGTCCTGTTGGATACAGATTTCGATCATAAAACCTGATAAAACCATCCGCGGTGTATAGCCAGATTTTATCTTTGAATTGATAAAGCCCCTGCGTTATCTGCGCCGGTGCAGAGCGTCTATGAATGAGGTCGCCTTTTTTAAGATCAATCTTGACGATCTCCGTTTCATGTTGACGAACATAAACCGTATCGTTTTTGAGTAATATTGCTCCGCTGATATCTTTTATTTTATATTTTGTTTCGATATTTTGGGTTTTCAAATTGTATACTAACAAATGATTTTCGTTGACAGCTGTTAAAAACAGTCGATGGTGAATCGAATCTTTCAATAAAATTTCCACAGGTCTGCGGAAAGGACGCCAGGTGTTTTTGACTTT
>JAHIOG010000573.1 GCA_018895675.1 bacterium | reverse complement strand
TAAATCCTGATAATATCTCAATTGTTTTCCATTTGCAATCAATTGATATGGATAAACAGTCAAGCGGGTCAGTGGGACATTATCGACATACCCAACAAACGAGATCGAAACAACTTCTTTCGGATATATCCCGGTCATGATCGCCGTATAGTTTTTCATCTGATCTACACTTTCCAGATCCGGTTTGGAAATATCAGTAAACCGTTCTATCTCAGCTAGTAACGGAATTATTGTCAGATTTTTCCCGCTTGTATGGAATGTGATATCTTCCGGTAGTGCGTTGAACAATTTAACGAAGCGAGGGAGTGAAGGGTATCCTATCCGGCTATCATTATCAAGCTGTTCAACGCTTAATGAAATTTCATTATCTAGTGAATAATGGAAATCAGGTGAATTTAGATGCGCTTGCCAGATCCAGTGGTTGTCGTCCAGCCATGTATCTGAATAAGTGACCGGCTGTTTGGTTTTTATATATTGAGGATTTGAAAAACCAAAGCGATTAAAAATCGAAATCAATAAGAGTATATTGATAATTAAGGCATATACTAAATTGCGCAAGAAATATCCTGTAATTTAAGTCTATATTTACAATAATATTATGCAATCTCCACTTTATCGCTTTCCGGCGGCTGCCGGAGGACTATGGAGCGATTAATTTATTTATATAGTCAAAAAACATTGTTTCGTAGGATAAAACTTCTAAAAATCAGTATAAATAGGTGTTCTCTGTGTCTCCATGATGAATAGTTCTCCATAATTATCATCATTAATTTAACACACCTGATGAATAAAATGTCAATATTTTTTCTGTTTTTTCCCCTCTCGTTATGCCTATCAACCTTCCGAAGGTTCTATACCTTCGGAAGGTTTTTTGCTTGCTCTGGCTGCGGGGTTGTACTCCGTAGCCCGGAGGAAACCAATTTTCAGCGAAGCCAAATTGGTTTCAGCTTTTATTCTCTTACTCGGTAACCGATACGTAGCCCATCAGACGGTAGAGTGAATTTGTTAATCCCCCACGGGGAAATCTTTCCAGGGGGAGCGAATGTATTACAATACTAAAACCGCTACGCGGTATCCTCGTTTGCTCCGGCACATTAAAATTAGCGCAAAAATTAAAAAAGATTTACCCCCGGTTTGAACCGGGGGGATGAAGGCTGCGCACTATGTTCCCGACGGGAAGACCTGTCAGGTTTATTAGATACTTCTCCATAAGATGAGATTAATCCTGTAAACCTGACAGGTCTAAGTCCCGGTGATCAAAACCGATTTCCGACCCGGCTACTGACGGGGCCAAATTGGTTTCAGCTTTTATTCTCTTACTCGGCAACCGATACGTAGCCCATCAGACGGCAGAGTGAATTTGTTAATCCCCTACAGGGAAATCTTTCCAGGGGGAGCGAATGTATTTACAATACTAAAACCGCTACGCGGTATCCTCGTTTGCTCAGATATATTTTGAACCATCGGCAGGATATCGCTTTTTCAGAAGTTGCCCGTAGGGCATCAAGTACTGTAGTAGCAAAGCTCGAAATCCAATTCAATCTACCCCGAGAATCCCTCCGGGAGAAGACATAAGTCCAATTGTCAATTATCAATTATTAATTCTGAAAGAACATCATTAATTTTTTTTAATGCGTTGCGGAGCTGCTCATACCTCTCTTCCAATTCCTGTATCCTATGATCGCGGGAAGGATGATTGTAAATAATCTTAGACTCAGAAGCTAAGTAAGTATTTTCCCCTTTTCGCATTTTCCCCTCTCCTGTGAGAAGCCAATCAACATTATATCCAAGTTGGCTAACATTTAACAACACTCCTGCCGGAATATCAGTATTTCCAGATTCATACCTACGGTATGTACCAAAAGGTATTTGTAACATATCAGCCATTTTTCGTTGCGATACACCCAGTTCTGAGCGTACCGTTTTCAATCTTCTACAGTAATTGTTCATATATAGGAACTTTTTTCTTGCGTGTGTTCATAACAGAGCATATATTAGTCTTAAAATTGAACTTGATTCTTTGAAAGAGGCAAAAGTGGAAAAAGAAAAATCTTTTAAAAATTCAGACTGGAATGAGCCGCTACTTACAGGCGACAAATACAAAGATAGAAAAAGACTGAATATCCTCCTTATTCTGAATGATATTGACAAGTCCCAAATCGCAAGAGAACTTTGCATTAGCCCACAAGCGGTGTGTAACGTGCTGAATCGCAGGAAAAACTCGCGTCGCGTGTTTGAGTACATGGAAAATTTACCCGTGCAGATTACATAATAATCCATGTAGATAAATTAATAGGTTTAAAATTAAAACTCAATTTAAATAATCAGTCTATCTTTGAAGGTGATAACTTGATTAATTTAGTCAAGAAAGTAATAAGATTGCAGTATCAATTTATCCAAAACTTTTCCAAAAATAAGGAGGAAAAAACGATGAAAAATGCTAAGATTCTTTTGACGCTTGCCGCCGCCGTTCTGTTTACGGTGGCGATGACGGCTACGCCGCTGTGGGCAACCGACTACTATGTCCGTACCGATGGCAACG
>JAHIOG010000057.1 GCA_018895675.1 bacterium | reverse complement strand
TTTCAAATCAAATATTCCATAATCCTCAGCGTCATCAACACCATTCTTATTACGGTCCTCACCGGCAACACCATCAAGCAAAGGTCCCTGGAAAAAGTCATATCCGATAGCAGCAGGAGCCAGCCCGAATGCAGCATAATCGTCATCCGTATCTCCACCGTTATACACATATCCCATACTTAGAAGGGTATCACAGCCAACGAGGTCGTCACCGTAATTTCCTAAATCCGGATCACACCACTGAGAAACATAAAAATCTTTAATTTTTGCACCAGACCTATTGATAAATTTGTATTTTTTAAATACAATTTGTCCCAAAGAAGCGCCTGGTTGAGCGTATGCCCATGCAGTAACTTGCAGTTCAAGACCAATAGGATCAGAACCGTACAAACCTGCCGTTGCGGTCGGGTCGAGATCATTGCATACAAACCATACAACCTGATCGGCGTTTGCAATTCCTGGTGTACCATCTTCATAGACCGGCGCACCTAATTCAGCAGGCCAATTTTCCCAATCTTCGGCATACTGATCAATAATAGCCTGGCACATAGCATCGGAAACATCTGCTTGACTTGTTAGTTCATTGACCTCCATAGCATCCCTGCGAACCATATCGTATGTCAGTGTTTCGTAATCAGGACGAATACGCCAGATTTTAACGCGGGGGTCTTCCGGATCACATGCAGTACCATCCTCTTTAATCCATCCAGGCATAGTACCAATATTATATGTCACTCCGCCAACACGGATTTCATCACCAACTTTTCCACCCCAGACAAAGCCGTCGGCAAAAATTGCTCCGGCAGTTCCACGAGGATAAATCCCTCCTGAGCTTCCGTTAGGTTGGATTGCTGACTGTCCACTGCGATACATCCAGTATCCCCAATTAGAAATATTTGACATCGTTCGTGTTACCTGTGTAGAGGTTGACTTTGCCAGATAAGGCACATTCTGCTTAATAAAATTATCCGGTCCTTCAGCCAATAAACTCAATGTCAAACATATCACAATTATGAGTGGAACACTAAAAGCCATTTTTACTTTCTTCATATTTTCCTCTCCCTCTTAATTAAAATGCTACCTTTATACCAAAGAATATCTGACGGGGCGTGGCGTATAACTCATCACCAACAATGTCCCAATACGATTGTGCATTTACCAGATTTATAGCAGAGTACATATCAATGTACTGCTGCCCTTTATTCGCTTTTATCGTCGACGCTGAATAATTCGGATCACTAAGATATCCGTCATCTTCCGCATTACCTGATCGCTGATATACATTAATGGTATTTTTTCTATTGAACAAATTATTAACTATAACGTAAACAGTTGCTTTAGCAGGTCCAATATCAATAGATTTATCTATACGTAAATCTGTATTAAACATCCAGGGTGTAGTTGATGAACCAACAGCTTCCATCGCCTGCCTGCTTCTGGTATCCAACATATAATCAACCCCTGCCGAATAGGGATCAACTTGACCTCCTGGCGCTACATAAACATAAGTATAGGGATGTCCACTTGAAAAATTGATTAATAAGTTAATTCCAAATTGTTTTAAAATAGGACCGCCATCATCTTTGCCAAAACGGTAATCTAAATTGATAGACCCGGTATGTGTTTGAGAATAATCTAATGGATTAATAGAAGACGGCAATATTGAGTTCATATAAATCGCACCATGAGCACCTTGACTATTCGAAGCTGTACCTTCAGCATTTGTCAATGTATAGTTAATATTTCCACTGAGTCTATTCATTCTTCTGAGCGTTAAACGGAACTCCAATCCCTTAGTCGTGACAAAATCGCCATTAACAAACCTGTCATAATAACCTGGAATAACAGCATCCATAGTCGGTAGCTGTTTGAAAATTTGAATCAAGCCCTTAACATTTTTATAAAATGCGCACACATCTAGCCCTACATTCTCCGCAATTTGCCTTCTTAAACCAATTTCATAAGAAGTTGTTCTAATCGGTTCAAGACCAAATCCAACCGGATTTAAAAAATAATACCCCTGCCATACTATCTGACGAGCCAAATTGTAATTACTGAAATATATTCTATTCAGACTTGGCATCTGTACAAATTTACCATATTGTAGATAGAAAGCAGTTTTTTCATCTGTTGGAAATGAAAAGCCAAGGCGTGGGCTGATCTCTATAAATGGTTTAACCTCTTCCCATGCACTTTCCGCTATCATTTGTGTCCCCTGGTCAACTTCCGGATTCGCAGGATCCTTTAGCTCTTTATCATCAGAGTCGAAATAATCGAGTCGAATCCCGGCATTAACGATCAAATCATTATATTCGATCTTATCCATAAGATATGCGGCAAACTGTTTCGGTTTTCTAGGACCATCTGTGAAAGCCAGTAAAGTATCACCTTGATAGTATTCAGTAACATCACTTGTTTCATTACCATAAATGTCATAACCATAGGCATCTATACCACCCATATTCATCCATTTGTTCGCAGGAACCTCTTTCATACTTCCATAGGTGGTATAAGCAAAAGTGCCGTTTTCCGCAGTGTAGTTCATTACAGATGGATTAATGTCAAAATGACGAACCGTATAAGCACGATAATCCAAACCTGTCTTTACATCATGATGTGACCCAATCTGTGCCTGATAATCAGCAGCTGCACCTAAATAACTGTGTTTTTCAGTGCGGTACCAGGTAGTAGGAGAACCATTCCTCTCACAGGGGAATCCATTAAGAACATAATCGTATTTGGGTCGCCAACTGTCTCTATATTCAACAGGTTCATCAAAGTGCTTTTCCGAATATTGATAAACCTCTGTACTATCATACCATTTTTCCCATTCATTCCCAAACCAGCTGTCGCTACGTTCCAATGAATAATTATAGCTGCTTACTTTAACCTCTAAAATGGATTTTGGAGAAAACATTTTAGTAGCCTTTCCGGTAAGCAACAATGTAGATCTTTCATCATACTCTTTTCTATCATTCAAGAGGTCTAACATTGGCTGATCTTCCATGTCATACTTCCGGCCAGTGTACATACCACTAAAGGTCAAGCGAACAGGAAAATCCAGTGTTACGGTTCCATTCAGTGAATACTGTTTATCATTCTGTTTGGGAGTAAAGCCATCAGGATAGGCAAATGTTGAAATAGAATCATGTACAGTACTTGAGGGATTCTTGTCAACTAAATTAAAATCTGAAAAATCAAATCCTTCGCTATACCTAACCCGCCAATCGTCGCGGTTACGATATTCCCCGGCAAGGAAAAATGTCGCTTTCTTGGTAAGTAAAGGACCACTCAGAGTTAGAATACCGGTTTGATGACCATAGCTATAGGTATCTAACATCTTCTTACCTTCTTCAGGATCACCAAAGCCATCTACCCGGTAGTCTATTGACCCTTTTAAATTAGGAGTTCCGGTTTTGAGCTTTGTCTTTACCACACCGGAGTTTGCACCACCCAAATCAGCAGTATATCCACCAGCCAATACCTGAATTTCCTCGATTGCTTCATCAATAACATGAACTGCATTTACATTTGTCATCGGATTAACAGTTGTGGCACCATCTACATAATATCCTACTTCATTATCTCTGCCTCCACGGATATGAACATCACCATTCTGAACAATAACACCGGCGCTCGTTGCAATAATATTCTGCGTTCCTCGTATAGGTATATTTTCCAGATCCTCTGATGTAGTAATCGAAATACTCGCTGTAGAGCTTTTTTCAAATAACTTTCTTTCTGCTGTAACAATAACGACTTCACCTTCCAAAACTGTTCGCTCAAGATCAAAATTCAATTCAGTAGTTAAATCCATTGAAACCCTTACATCTTTAACTATGAATTCCTTGTAACCAATGTAACTTGCGTGAACATTGAACAGACCACCTTGGACATTCAAGATCACATAGTATCCATTGGCGTCAGTTGCTGAACCAAGTGTTGTTCCTTCGACAATAACATTAACACCTGCAAGACCTTCACCAGTTGTTTTATCTACAACTGTTCCTGAGATCTTACCAACTGTTCCTGCAAAAAGAGCGAAAGGCAACACAAACACTAATAAACAAATCGCTATGCGTCGCATCATACTGACCCTCCTTTGATTTTCATTACTAATAATATTTCTTACAAACCCACACTATGAGTGGAATCTACAGAATTTGCGATTCCTTTGTCAAGCTTTTTTTATGACGGCGGAGCGCTTAATTTTTTTAAGTGTTTTTTCAGCACCTCGTCCACAATGCCATATTCTTTCGCTTCCAACGACGACATAAAATAATTGCGATCAGTATCATGACCGATTTTTTTAATCGGCTGATCTGTTAATTTCGACAATATTTCATTTATCTTTTCTTTGACCTTTATTATTTCTTTTGCGTGAATCTCAATATCGCTTGCCTGTCCTTCCACACCGCCTAATGGTTGATGGATCATAATCCGGGAATTCGTTAATGCAAATCGTTTACCCTTTGTTCCTGCCGCCAGCAGAACCGCCGCCATACTGGACGCCTGTCCGATACAGATCGTGGCAACGTCAGGACTGACATACTGCATTGTATCATATATAGCCAATCCGGCTGTCACCGTCCCGCCCGGACTATTGATATAAATAGAAATATCCTTGTCCGCATCTTCGGCCTGCAGAAACAACATTTGGGCAATAACCAGGCTGGCAACATGATCATCAATGGAATTACCGATAAATATAATTCGCTCTTTCAGCAGCCGGGAATATATGTCGTAGGCGCGATCCCCGCGCCCCGTCTGCTCAACAACCATAGGAATATACATCTGATTTTCAATAGCTTTTTTACTCATTATAAATTCCTCTTGCGAAAACCGCTTGTGTGCAGTGTTTCTTTTTTAATTTTTACAAATTGTTTTAGAAAATCAAATGTTTTCTGTTCGTGGAGATCATTTTCCAGATGCGACCGGTTCTCTGCCTTTCGATAATGCCGAACTACTGCGTCTCTGTTTTGTTCGGGATATTGAGCAACAACTTCCTGAATTTTTGTATCGATATCTTCTTCACCGACTTCAATTTTTTCAGCCCTGTTGATCGCTTCCTGAATCAGATACCAGCGTATTTCCCGGTCGGCAATCGGGCGGTACTGCTCGCGAATTTTTTCTTCATCGATTTCCTTATTACCGTTTTTCGACAGAATATCTTCTACAATATTATCGAGAAACCGTTTAACTCTTGAAGCCGGGACATCAAATTTTACATTATTGATAAAATAATCCGTGATGGACCTTAAAAATTCTTTTTCAGAACGGTTGTCCCATTCACTCTGGAGAGATTTTTCCACCTCTTCTTTCAGGGCTTTGTAACTATCTGCTTGATTAAAATTACTTTTAACAAAATCATCGGTCAATTCAGGCAACTCATGAGATTCCACCCGTTTAACATTCACAATGTAGTTAATTTTTTCACCTTTATTGGGTCTTAGCTGGACGCGGATATCGTCACCGGCTTTGGCTCCAATCAGTCCTTCGCTGCCCGGCTCGCCGAAAATTCCCTCACCGATCTTAACCATTCGGTCTTGAACTTTCCTGCCTATCAGAGGAATGCCGCTCTGATCGGTTTCCTGAAGATCACAGATGACAAAATAACCTTTTTGAGCGCCATCTGTTACCTCCTTTACTTCGGCATGACGCTCGCGGATATCTTCAAGATACAGATCCACATCTTCTTTATCTAATATATACGTAGTTTTAGGTACTTTAAACCCCTTCTTATAATCCGGCAGTGTAATCTCGGGATCAACTTCTATCGAAATTTCATAGAAAAAACGCTCACCTTCATTATAATCCGCTTCGTCGACTTTCAGGTCAATGAAACTGCCGAATCCTTCATCTTTTAAAATATCCTTATAAGTGGACTCGATGACGGTATTGGTAAATTCATACTTCAACTCAGGTCCCAGTATCCGCCTGGCAACTGTGGTTGGGACTTTTCCCGGACGAAAACCATCGACTTTTAGCCCTTTACGAAGTTTTTGAAGAGTGCTGTCATAATACCCTTCCACCTCATTCC
>JAHIOG010000572.1 GCA_018895675.1 bacterium | reverse complement strand
TACTGCCAGATTCAAACAATTCTTTCTGTCATTATGAACCATAAACGGCTTACTATCGTTTAAATTTTGGAATACTGTTGGCAAAGACAAGAAATCATCTTTCTCTTTCAGTTGGCTATGACAATTTGAACATACTATATTCACGTAGTTTTCTCTATACAAATAGAATTCTTTATTTTCTTTAGCAAATGATTTTTTGGATAAAAAGTGATTGTAAAGTATTCTATATACATCCTGCTTCTTCTGATCATTATTGGCATCCAGAATTAATTGTTCATTCGGTACTTTTATTATAACGGCACATGATTTACATGCTGTATACACAAAAAGAGTTTCGATATGTCTACTGATTATTTCGGAACATTTATCCAATCCTAAATTTGCGATTGCACTTATTAATTTTGTTCGGATTATTTTATCTTCAATATCAATGTAATCCTTTAAATTCCCTTGATTCGTATGGTATGTTTTTTTTAGGATATTCTTTACATCACTGTCCGGGTAAATACTGAATATCAAAATGTTATAAGAACTAATTCCTCCCACCCTATCAATATTTTTGTTAGTTCCGAAAACCTTATTTGTATAAAGAGAGATATTTAGCAGTATATTTCCCCATACAATATCTTCTTCCATAATAGTTTTTACTTTTTCTATTTCAAAAAAAACTGTTTCAGCATCTATTCTCTTTGAACTTTTTTGGCGGTCATCAAAAACAAGACGATTTATTATTTCTCCATTATCCGGTTCCCTGTCAATATCTTTCACAACAAAATAGATATTTTCGGTATCGATATCCGACAGATCATCCTTCACCGGAATAACCATAATCGGTTTATCGATTTTTTGCTGGGCTTCTTCGATTTTATCGTAGATTCCGTTTTTTTCGAGTTCTCTCGAAAATTCAACGAGTTCCTTTAACATATCCACCTCATATTTTTCCCTTATTGCCTCTCATACTGGGCAATAATCCTGAATTGTGACGTTTATACTCTCCAATATTGCACACCTCCTCCTCGCTCATCTCACTCCCAACAAACCATTCAACAAATCAACCAATTCAACCATTTCAACCATTTTAACCAGTTTAACCAATTCACCCAATTCCCCATTTCAACAGCTTCAACCTATTCAACATTCGCCATTCCTTCAAATAACAAACCATTCAACAAATCAACAAATCCCAAAGGGATGCCTTTCCAAAGGTCACAACGGACTCCTTCGGAGAATCTTCGATTGGCATAAACCAATTCAACCATTTTAACCAGTTTAACCAATTCAACTAATTCCCCATTTCAACTATTTTAACCAATTCAACTAATTCCCCATTTCAACTATTTCAACCATTTTAACCAATTTAACCAATTCAACCATTTCAACAATTTCAACCATTTCAACAAACTTCCCCGTCAAAATGAAAATCACTGATATCCATGGGGTCCAGATTTTTCAGTCTTTCGGTCTGGATGGATTCTTTAATTTTCATCCGGATTTTCTCTTCTATTTCAATTTGTTGCTGCGCTTCCTCAAGGTGATTCTTTTCCATAGTCAATAGATCATGGATAGTTGAGATACTGTATTTCAATTCAGGATCATCGGAAAGAAGCTGCTCCAGAGCCTCCAGCTCAATTTCATATTTCCGGATTCTGTGGCTGTGTTTATCGCATTCTCCCATCAATTCCACGATGCGGTCGTCCTTTTCGCCGACCATCTTCAGCGCCAGGAAATCCCGCTCTTCCTGTTCATTTTCCGGTGAAAGATAATGGAACATATTTTCATCGATTGCGCAATCCAGCCACCCAACTTCGCCGGCGCGTTCGCTATTCTTGAATTCAGCTAAAAGTTGACGCGCTTCATCCGTCGGCAGATGCGCCAGGGTCATACAGATTTCTTCAAGTTCTTCCCGGGGTGTTTCGTCGGAAAAAAGCAGATAACGAAATTTCGCATAATGCTTTGCGCCATAATCCTCAGGATTTTGAATATCTTTGTGTTCTACCATGACTTTTACTCCTCTTAAAATTATAAAAAATATTCTTTACAACACCCTTACCCAGTAAACCAACCTGTCCTGCGTAACGTAGTGAAGCATGGATAAACCAATTCCCCAATTCAACGAATTCAACCATTTTAACCAATTCAACCAATTCCCCATTTCAACTACTTCAACCATTTCAACCAACACTTTCAACACACCCAAAGCCGGCGCTGTTTTTCTCACCGAAGCCGCATTGATAGCCGATTTTGATCAGTTCCGGATCAGCAGTAATTGTAAAAGGCGCTTCAAAGGCTTTGATCTTAATCCCGTTCTTAAAATGAATTAGTTTACTGATTTTACCCTGTTTTTTCACAATGTAATCCGGATCGAATACTATTGATAGGTCAGTTGAACCTTCATAGGGTTTCTGATGGAGGGTTTCGTATTTGCGAACCAGATTTTGGTAGATATTATGAATAAAACGGTCCTTCTCCGCAGGATTAAAATAATCCAAAAAATGCAATTCCGATTGTCCGTCCGGTCGATCCCGGCGCGATGAAACGGTTAATGGCGACAGGCAAACAAATTTCATCTGTTGATCGAACTCCGGTTCCGGCATTGATTCTACAGATACAACCGTAAAGTTGATTTGAAATCTCCCAAATCGCATCCGGAAGTTTTGATCAGCGAAAAGACCGTAAACCAGATGTTCATAGTTGGTCTGGACCGCCGTAGTGAAAATCCATTCTATAGTATGCACACCTTCAAAACCCTTGCCATTAAATCGATATGGCATAAGTGTCAATTTGGAAAAAGTAAAAAGTTTATACGAACGGAGAATATTTTGCGCAGAATGAAATCCCTCATCATGCAGAAATTGAGCGTAAGCCGGTGAGGATTTGTCGATCAATTCATAAACTACCGCTTGCAATACGCTGCTGTAATTTAGCGGAATAAAACCCGCTTGTACTGCTCTCGCTTTAATTTTTAACCGCATTGACAACGCTACAAATATTTATGATAATAAAAAACGCAATCATAAGAAAAACCGACTTTCTGCTTTTATTTTGCCACTATTAATTAACAAATTATTGTTTATAAAGCAAGCTGTTATTACATAAATTATTAAATGTCTCAACATTTGTATCGAATCTTAGATATTGGGTGATAAATACGGATTGAAATACCCGTGTTATGGATCGGGAAATCCCAGTTTTATTCGGTTTATCAGCACAAATACCAGCATAATGGTTAATTAGTGGTTGATATTAACCAGCATACTGGTTATATTTAACCTGCCAGTAAAAAGTCACGTCTGTGAAGGCGTGGGGCGTCACAAAAAAGAGGTGTATATGGAAGCAAACAAATTATTTGAAGCCTTGATACGGTGGAACTACTGGAGTGACAAACCACTACCCGAACTTAGAGACCGTATAATCATGCAGACAATTCACAATTATATCGATGATAAATTACCAATTATTCTAAGTGGTGTTCGACGCAGCGGAAAATCCAGCATTTTTCTATTAATAATATCCGAATTACTTTCTCGTGGCGTAGATCCAAAGCAGATACTCTTTTTAAACTTTGAAGAACCTCAGTTTTCAACCCTTCTTTCTCCAACCTTTATTGATGATCTGGTGACACTGTATAAACAACGGATAAATCCGAACAAGAAAATCTATTTTTTTCTTGATGAAATTCAAAATGTACCTGAATGGCAGCGATGGGTGAGACGTGAGGCTGATCTTAAAGACCATAAAGTCTTCGCAACCGGTTCATCCGCAAAATTATTAAGCAGTGAAATTTCAACATTATTAACGGGAAGATATATTCAATTTAATGTACATCCATTATCTTTAAGAGAAATACTAAACTGGAATTCGATATCATATACCAATGATCTTGAGCGGACTGAAAACAAATCATTAATCATCAATAAATTATTTGAATATCTGCAATGGGGTGGATTCCCGGAAATCATTCTTTCAGAAAACGAAGAAAGAAAAAAACGAATTCTCAGTCAATATTTTAGTGATATTCTCTATCGGGACATTGTTTATCGGCACCAGATCAGAGATGTTAAACTCCTTGAGGGAATTGCCCACTATTGTATCACAAACATCTCTTCGCTACACTCATTTAACAGAATCAGCAATATTTTTCATACTCCCATCGATAATGTGAGAAGGTATTTTTCGTTTCTGGAAGAAGCGTTTCTGATAACCAGTGCAACTAAATTTTCATTTAAATTATCAGAACAGAAACGATCTCCCAAAAAGGTATTCACGGTTGACAACGGGCTCAGAAATCAATATGGTTTCCGGTTTTCCAGTGATGCCGGGAAATTAGCAGAAAATACGGTTGCTATGCAGCTCCTTCGCAGCATACCGGATTTATTCTATTTATCGAACGGTGGTGAATGTGATTTTATTATTAGACGGAACAAGCAATTTATTCCGATTCAGGTTACAATGGATAATCTGGAAACAGATCAGACCCGGAACCGGGAGATTAAAGGATTGATAAATGCTATGAATTATTTGAACGTTCAAACGGGATTATTGATTACAAATGACATCGAAAAAACAGAGTCGATTGACAAACTTCGGATAAATTATATTCCACTCTGGAAGTTCCTGCTCCAACATTCAGTATACATTTAGAAATATCTCTCATTATCGGGACGAACGCATGGGTCTATCCCTGATGAAATATTTATTAAATCTTAGATATTGGGTGATAAATACGGATTGAAATACCCGTGTTATGGATCGGGAAATCCCAGTTTTATTCGGTTTATCAGCACAAATACCAGCATAATGGTTAATTATTAGTGATATTAACCAGCATACTGGTTACCTACTACCGTTCTGGAAGTTCCTGCTCCAACATTCAGTATACATTTAGAAAGATCTCTCATTATCGGGACGAACGCATGGGTCCACCCCTGATGAAATATTTTGATTCTTATTATGACGATTTCCGATTTAACTTTTATAGACCACAGTTCATCACCAGCAATTTGAAAGGTTGTCCGCCAATTTTAAAAAATAAGCACAATTTGAACAAATTTTGTTGCACATTGTTAACTAATTAGTTACTTTGTGCTATGGAACGTAAAATTATATTTTATGGTAAATACTTTTTCAGATTTTATGAAAAACAAGATGTGAAGACAAAAAGAAAAATTGACTTTGTCATTGATATTATCAGAAATGTTGAAAGAGTGCCAATCAAATTCTTAAAATTTTTAGAAGGCACATATGGAATTTATGAGATTCGTGTTTTAATAAGTTTAAAAAGTATCGGAATTTTCTGCTTTTTCGATGAGGGGCAATTAGTTATTCTGATAAATTGTTACATCAAGAAAACACGAAAAATACCCAAGAAAGAATTAGAACTTGCCAAAAAATTGAAACAACAATATTATGAAGGGAAAAGGTTATAAAGATGGAAGATATAACAACATTTGAAGAACATCTTGATAAACAATACGGTAAAAAAGGAACTGATAAACGCGAACAGTTTGGGGCGGATTCTTTAGCCTATCGACTGGGAGAAATGTTGAAAATTGCCCGGCAAGAATTACATATGACCCAACAAGAACTAGCCGAAAAAACAGGAACAAAGAAAAGCTATATCTCACGAATTGAATGCGGAAAAAGCGATATTCAGCTCTCAACATTTTATAAATTAATTGAAGTTGGTCTCGGACGGACATTGAATATTTCTATTAGATAATGACTGGCTATACAGAGCTGTTATTAACCGACAGATGTCGATAAAAGCGCTTATCTTTGCGTAAGTTCGCCCAGGGGGCTCCTTCTGAAAAACATTCGCAAAGGTTTATAAATACGGATTAACCTTACAACGTCATTTAGGAAATATGATGCGATATATAGTTCCAGCTAGCAATTGTAAATACTACATTTGGTATATTAAATTTTATCGAAGATTCCCTTTGGGACAAGTTACGTAGTAGGGTTAAAATACCCGTGGTGCAAATCTGGAAAGTTTTCTTTAAAATGGTCGATCATATTCCGGATGCCGATCCCTTCCTGCTCCGGCGGGTTCATCTCTTCCCAATACCATTCGGGATCAATGTTCAGATTGCGCCACTGGATCATATCGATGTGATACTCCCGGATCAGATCTTCAAGCGCCATAACTTCATCCGGCTGATCGGTAAATCCCGGAAATACGAACAGATTGATCGATACAAAGCCCTGCTTCTCTTTCATTATACGTATGGATTTCAGAACATCATCATAGCTATAATTCTTCGGACGGAAATAGCGATTATAGAATTTATTCCGAACCGAATTGATGGAAACCCGCATGCTATCCAGCCCGGCATCTCTTAATTCTGCAATACGATCAGGAAGACTGGCGTTTGTGTTCAGGTTGATTGTTCCCTTTGACGTCCGCTTGCGAATTCCACGAACAGTATCGATCAATAATTTTGCATTCATCAGGGGTTCGCCTTCGCAGCCCTGCCCAAAACTGACCACCGGTTCAGGTGCGGTTTCAAGATGCGGAACGGCAATTTCGACGATTTCAGCGGCAGTCGGTGTAAAATCTATCCGGAATTGCGCGCTGCAGACGCCGGAATATTTTTGCAGGGAAATACATCCCAGGCAGGCGGAATTACAAACCTGCGAAGTTGGCAGCGGCATCTCCCAGCGGTTCAGCAGGTAGTTTAACGCCGCGGGACAATGATAGGTCAGAGCACAATTTTTTACAAGGTGACTTGCCAGGCGGTTGTCAGGGTACTTCTGTAATACTGTTTCAGCCGCTTTGTTGATTCGATTGGTGTTGAACTGCGACGGATCCTGGCGGATGCTGCCGTCAATCCGGAGTGCCGGAACATAAAATTGCCCATGGTGCCATCCTACAGCGGTATAGGCATACAGCGGTAAAACCGGAGCTTCCGGCAGGGTTTCCCAGGCGGTGTGGTATCCAACGGTATAAGCCGGCGCCACAAAGGCTGCAACCGCCACAACTTTCTCCGATCCATCCGTTTCAAGAGTGATAATTTCTCCGCTGTCACGATCTCTTCCGACCGGTAATCTGCCGGGCAATTCCATCAGTTGGCTGCCATTGGGCAGCGGAATCCATTCATCAGGTGGAATATCCACGATCCGGTTCCCGGACATGCCAACGGCGTTATATTCCTCTATGTCAACAACATTGCCGCAACCATCGGACACTATTAGGGATGGGTTTATTTTATTCATCTTTCTATTATAACAATTTTCCTCAATGAGACCTCTTCCCCGAAGGGATCTTCGAACGAGGCAAAAGTTTTGTCCTATGTACCCTAAGTTTAACACTTCAAAAAACGATATTCTTTAAAAACAACAACTCATAAAACATTAATATTCTACGCTGTATCTACATCATCATCTTCACACAGTTTTTAAGTCGAATAGAGTAACTTTATTAACTGAAAAATAACTCTAATTGGTCAACATTCTTCATCTCTCCGGTTTTAGATATTCTCAAATCATCCGCCTGTCTGCGTCCGGCGGCTGCCGGACAGGCAGGGATGATTTGCATTTCTTATACCAAGAGATGATAATAATTTTTTCACATTGTTCTCAATCATTGTTGAAATGTACCCTGGACTTTTACTCTTGTCAACATAAAATGGAACCAAACGAACTGTATCCAACTCTTCCATTAGGGTTGTAATCGTAAGTGCTTCATTACCGTTTCGTCTTGACTTTTTTATTATTTTTTTTCTATGCTCTGAATCTTCTATTTCAGGATAGATCTCTTTTAGTTTTTTCTCAATCAATACTTCTATTAACAGTGACAAATAGCAGATCATTACATGCCCCCTGATGCGAGATTCTCTACGAACAAAAACAGGACGTATGTCAAATTCATTTTTCAATACACTGAAGGCTCTTTCTACTTTTTGCAGAGATTTATACGAGCTTTCAACTAACTCTTTTGATAATTTTGACGCTTCTACTTCTGTTTGAATAAAATACCGGCCATCAATGCTTTCTTCATATTCTATTGCGCTATTATTCTTGACGACCCTTAGCGTATATTTTTCTGCTCCTCCTTCATGATCCTTAGCCGCAATCTTTTCCAATGAAATCTTGTAAAACTTAGTCATATGATATTTCGATAAGAAAGATTTTAAACTATGATGGGTGTCTTTTATATCGGACAATTTCCCCTCTAATTCTATACTCTCAACCAATTGTTCAAAATTTGCAATATTCCTTTCTCTTGTGTAACTGTTCGCCTTTGCCACATCTTTGTTATAACAGGCAATAAATCTAACCTTTTCAGAATACTCTCTCTTTAGCTCTTCCGACAGATCTTCATATCTAAATTCCTGCATCCGGCTGCTTTGGCCAGCCTGCCTGTGCGTGTCCGCCTGTCTGCGAGCGTTCTCGCTCAGGCAGGCACCTGTCTGCGTGCGGATACGCACAGGTAGACGCAGACAGGCCTGCCGTACAATTGGCATCAAATATTTAACAATCCTGCGATTACGCTTCTGGAGACCCATGATGTAATTATTTCCACTTAGTTTAACCGACTCGATATTATCTACCGTCATCATCCCACGATCTCCAACAAAAACGATATCTTTTATAGAAAAACGATCCTGTAAATCTTCTATTACCTCAGCAACCGTACTCTTATCAACCCGGTTACCCTCAAATAAATGATGCGCTATCGGAATACCATCTCTGCTCATCACAAGACCTATGACAATCTGTTCTGCGTCCGGCGGCTGCCGGATCCTTGTGTGTCCTTTCTCTGCGATGGAAACGGCATCTCCCTCAAAGTAAACCGAGGTAATATCATACAATATTAAACTGTTATCTAAGCCATAACTGTTTAAACGATGATAAAGCGATCTCTCTATTTCGTGCTTTATGCTGCATAAGTAATCTAATGAGCGATAATAGTAGTGAAGCCGCTCATCTTCAGTATCGGGGAAATGAACAAAGTTTTTCAATTGAGAAAACATCGATCTCTCATACCAGCGGTAACAGGCTAATTTACTACCTGGATCGGAAAAGCGATTTGCCACCTGAATTAAACTAATGTGGGATACCGGTATCTTAACCCTCGATGGTAACGCCTCATTTATTATGCGATCCAATCCCAATTGATGCCAAAGAGCTATCGCAGGTAAACATGTCCCGTAGTGATAAGCCTTCCCTGCTGTAAAATTATTAATCTGAAATTTCGCTCCAACTCCGAGAACTCGAATAAATGACTTGGTTAATTTCCCTATCTCATCTTCAGACATATTTGAGATATTGCCAAGGCTTGCAATAACCCTTGTCGCAGGTAGACCCTTTTTATTTCGATATGATTTAACATATTGAAGGTAAGTATTGCTACCTGTTGATGTTGTTCTAAATCTAGCCATAATTTCTCCCAGAGGGATGCCTTTGGCATAAATGTACCTACTTATTAATTTCAATAACACGGCATTAATATAAGGAATATTAATTACAATGTCAATAGGTATATTGTATCTACAATTATTTTGGAAATCGAATGGTTTTTAATGCTCTCCCGTCGAGAAACATTTTTTAAACCGCCTCTTTTTATAACGAACTGTCAAACTTAGGTTATACTCTGGCTACAGGGCTTTGCTCTGTAGCCTGTCTTCTTTTGATAGATGGAATAATGCTAACCGTTCTGCAGCGGTGTTACGGAAATACCCATACCGACTGCTCCGGAAGGAGTCCCTGTTTGGAAAGTCGAAAACATGGTGCGCAACCTTCATCCCCCCGGTTCAAACCGAAGGTTAATCTTTTTTATTTTTTCCGCTAATTTCAGATGTGCCGGATCAAAACGTTAACCACCCCTGCCGCCAGGCAAGCAATTGGGTGGTGTAGAATGCTCTCTACGATATAGACCGCTTGTCTCTTTGAGGAATTCATTCGGTGAGTGCTCCGACTATGACTTTTCCGCCCGGGCGGCTGTTTTTGTTTTATTTTTGACACGGAGGGCGCACGGAGAGCACGGGGAATTTTTATTGTTCTTGGGCTATTGATCATTGCTGGTGGCATGTTGGTAGAAGGGAGAACGGAAGTCGGAAAAATCGTGAATCATGAAATGTGATTTTCAGTCAAAAATCTGCAATCTTAAATCTCCAATCTTAAATCTGCAATACTCCAATACTCCATTATTCCAGTATCCCACAACTCCTCCGAAAGGAGTTCCTCTGGAACAATCCTCCATTTTCGATAGTGACAATAAAGCCGGATATGACTATATTTGATCAGGTTTAAATATTTGAGATAATCTTTTGACACTTCAACCTTCTAATAACAACGATTGATAAAAAATATGAGGAAACTCAATAAACACATGGACACTCACGTCATCCAAAAAGTCTGGAATTGTGAGATTATGAGAAGATATTCGGTTTTATTTTTAACACTGGCGATAATTCAGAAAACAGGTCTGACACAAGTCCTGCCTGAAGAAATACTGTTTATTCCCTGGAATGTAGATACTATGGGAAGTGTATCCTATACACTTGATCCGGAGGGACGCGTAGGGCCTCAGAATTTTCAGGTCAGCGGCGACACCCTGTTTTTATTGGATCAACAGAACGAAAGTATTCAGATATACAATAAGAATCGCTTCATAGAACAGCTGCCGGTAATCCGGGAAGCCAAAGACTTTATTATACAATCGTCGAAAGAATATGTCTGTCTGGCGGACAATGCCTTGCTTTTTTACCGGGATAGGAAGATTGTAAACCAAGTCCGCCGGAAAAGTCTGTTACCGGTCATTCAAAAAATTTACCGGGAAAGTAACCAAATACTGGCGATCAACCATGACGGAACCGTGTCGAAAATTGAAAACCGACAACTATTGAAATCCGGCATTAAAGGAATCCCGGTTTTGAAGAACCGGTATGATTTGAAAAAAATCTCCCGCTCCTTGGCGCTGATTACCATTCATGATGAAAACGGCTCAGAGACATCCAATATTCCGCTAACAATTAAAAGCTATAATCTGGGCTCATTTGAACTGGTTAACGTCGATAAGAAGGGGAGAATTTATTTAGACTTCAGCCTGATTACACAGGAAGTTCCATTGAGAGTCCGGCGGGAAATATGGGTGATTGATCATGAGGGGAACATACAGGGAACTATCCATATTCCGACCCATTATTTTGCAATGATGTGGAATGATCTGCGGGTTTCCGATAATGGAATCCTGTATCATATGCTCTCGTCGGAGGATGGAATCCATATATTGAAATGGGATTTTTCTGAAGTAAACACAGATTATTTTGAAGGTATATATCCCGAAGAATTCCGTAAATATCTGCATTATAACGAATCGGTGCAGCCCGAATCATTAGAAAAAAAAAGTCCGCTCAGTAAACCGACATCCTCAGTAACCCGTAGCGAAGCATTGGCAATCGGTGATACCTACGCCGTGCATGAATGGAGCTGCACATCGGCGAATTTGACCGGTTCATCAGGAGTAACTGCATCGGATGGACTTTTAATCATCACTCCATCCTGGATTCAGGTTGGAGACAACGTCCGGGTTCCTTATAAGTGGGGCGGATTCAGCACCCTGAACCAGTTTGATGACGGACTGTTGGCGGGAAAATATGCAGGTGATTGTTATACCAGTAAATCCAGTGGAAGCAATTATGCGGTCGGCGTAGATTGTTCCGGCTTTGTGTCGCGCTGCTGGAAACTGCCAACCCATTACAGCACAAGAATGATGGATGATGAAATTGCGGTTGCTTATTCATCGTGGGAAGACCTGAAACCCGGCGACGCCATTCACAGACCGGGTCATGTGCGTCTGGCGGTGGATAACAATGCCAATGGAATGATCCTGGCGGTTGAGGCTGCCGGCAGCAGGACCGATTGGCGGGTGAATTATCAGATCTACAGTTATACTGATCTTTCGGATTATACACCGCGTTATTATATCAATATGATCGGTCCCGGTATTCCACTGGCGCAGCCGGTTTTATTGTCAACCGTTAAAGATCGATATGCCACGGTTGACTGGTCGCTTGCCAGCGCTGATAATGTCGATGGCTTGCTTCTGAAATATACAAAAGACAGCGCAGACTGGTCTCCATTTTGGGGAGATTCACTGTTGCCAGTCGAAAATAACCGGGCGGCATTCTCATATGACACTGATGATCCGGTATTTTTCCGGATGACCACGGTTAATGACGGTAACGAGCGGATCGAGAGCCTTCCGTCCGATGCATACGGATTTTATTTACCGCAGGGATGGAATCAAAAAATTCTGATTGTAGATGGGTTTGACAGAATTGAGTCTTCAGGTAGTTATCATTTGCCTTACCATTCCTTTGCACACTGGATGGAACAATTTTTGTATGAGCTGCATATCCCATTTGAAACGGCAGCCAATGACGCGGTTATTTCCGGCGATGTTGACTTAAACGAATATCAAGGCGTGTACTGGATACTCGGTGACGAAAGCACCGTCAATGAAACCTTTTCAACAGTCGAACAAAACCTGGTCAGAGAATATTTGAAAAACGGTGGTCAGCTTTTTGTCAGCGGTTCAGAAATTGCCTGGGATCTGGATGATAAAGGCGGCACGAGTGATAAGTCATTTTTTCTGAATTACTTGAGAGCAGACTATAAATTGGATAATGCCGGAAGTCATCAGGTAATTGGTGCAGACGGCGGCATTTTTGCTGGACTTCCATTTGAATTTGATGACGGCAGCGGCGGAATTTATGAGGAAGATTATCCTGATGTCATTGATCCGATGATGAGCGCTGTCGCCTGTTTAAAATATTCAACCGGTACAACCGCCGGAATCCAGTATGAAGGCATATTTCCTGAGGGAACGGTTTCCGGGAAACTGATCTATATCGGATTTCCCTGGGAAACTATCACCGATGATATGCAAAAAAAGATCATGCTACAGAAAATATCCGAGTGGTTCGGATTTACCTGCGAAGGTGTTGAACCCGGGATCACTGTTATTCCCGATAAACCGTTTTTAAGTCATGGATATCCCAATCCCTTTAACAACCGGGTGAATTTCCAGATTGTACTCCAGTCTGAACAAGATTTCTCGGTAAATGTTTATAATATTTCCGGAGAGCGGATCCGGTCGATAAACAGACCGGAATTGAGCGGGAACAGACATACAATTTCATGGGACGGTACCAATGACAATGGTCAGACTGTTGCGTCAGGCTGCTATTTCTTTCAGGTCGCATTAGAGCGCCGGGTTTTAACTGAAAAAATAGTATTTCTAAAATAATGTTTAACAGGAGTATATATGGCGACTATTAATTTTTTTGGCGCTACCGGTACAGTTACGGGATCGAAATATTTACTGGAAACCGATGAAAAAAAGTTCCTGATAGATTGCGGACTATTTCAGGGTTTAAAAGAATTGCGCTTGCGCAACTGGACGGATTTCCCGGTGGATCCCGCTTCGATTGATACCGTGATCCTTACACATGCCCATATAGATCATAGCGGCTACCTGCCAAAACTGGTTCAGATGGGATTTAAAGGATCGGTATATGCCACTACGGCAACAGCGGATCTGTGCGCAATCATGCTTCCCGATTCTGCGCACTTACAGGAAGAAGACGCGAAATACGCCAATCGTAAAAAATTCAGTAAGCACTCACCGGCGTTACCTCTGTATACCATTAATGATGCGAATAAAGCGCTGGATCTTTTTCAACCGTTACCCTATGGAAAAACGACAGAACTGACGCCATCAGTTACATTGACGTATCGGGATGCCGGTCATATCCTCGGC
>JAHIOG010000571.1 GCA_018895675.1 bacterium | reverse complement strand
CTACCAACTGATCCAGGGGGACTACAGAAAACAGTAAATCATTTGTAGCACACATCTGACCATCAATTTTGTCATCGCGAAGAAAAATAATAATAGGCAGATGCTTATTCAACCGATACAACTTTTGGTGGAATTGTGTATAGTATTTCTTAAGAATATCCCAATCCATCCAAACTGCTGAGTACTTCTCAATAGAAGCATACCCCAATGCAGAAATCCAATTTTTTGTAAGTGTTGTCTTTCCACCATTTTTATTAAGTATCTGTTCCAAGCCTTTAATAAAAGGTTTATCTTTGACATTACCGCCAGGGGAGTAACAGATTAAGAACTTCACCTAACTCTCAACTTTTAATTACTCGCATTATTTCAGGCACTGAAGTTTTGCCGTTCATTACATAATGAAGTCCAGCTTCATATAGCGTTTTCATGCCATTTCTAACAGCAATTTTTTCGATTTCACGTGCATTAGTACGATTAACCACACATTTTGCGATTTCCTGATCGAGTAGTAGCAGCTCAAAAATGCCTACACGACCAAAATAACCAGAATTCCTACAGTGAACACATCCGACTGGTTCATATAAGCTACCATTGAATTCACCCTGAATACCCAGAGAATTAATAATTTTCTCTGTGGGTTTGACAGATTTCTTACATCGTGGACAAAGTAAGCGTATCAAGCGTTGTGACAATACTGCCCTAACTGTCGAACTAACCAGATAAGGATCAATACCCATATCAAGCAACCTGGTAAAACTGGAGGCAGCATCATTTGTATGGATTGTACTAAATACAAGATGCCCGGTTAACGAAGCTCGAATCGCCAGCTCAATGGTAAGGACGTCGCGCATCTCCCCTACGAGAATAATATCTGGATCCTGTCGTAACATAGACCGTAACGCTTCTGAAAATATCCAACCTGCTTTCAAATTTACCTGACTCTGGTTAATATTTTCAAGCTTATACTCTATGGGGTCTTCAATAGTCACAATATTTACTTCGACAGAGTTGATCACATTCAAGGATGCATATAGCGTAGTGGTCTTACCACTACCTGTAGGTCCTGATACCAAGATAATCCCGTTCGAGATATGGATTGTTTCGCGCCACTGTTCCAGGATATCATCCATGAATCCCAATTTGTACAATTCAATTTTTCCTCTTGAATCATCCAGTAGTCGAAGGACAACTTTTTCTCCGTTGGGAGTAGGAAATGAAGATACGCGTAAGTCTATCTCCTTATCCTCATTGCGATAGCTAAACCGCCCATCCTGTGGCTTTCTCGACTCAGCAATATCCATATCTGATAAAATTTTAACGCGTGAAATCAAGGCAGACATGGACGACTTAGGAACTGTGTAATACTGTTGTAAAACACCATCGACTCGGTATCGAATCCGAACGTCAGTTTCTCTCGGCTCAATATGAATATCACTGGCACCGATTTTGATAGACTCATTCAGAAACATATTTACTGCTCTAGTAGCCTGAGTCTCCTCATCTATTTCTCGGGATACAACCTGCTGTCTGGTTTTACCATCCCCATCTGCTAGATATCTTGAAGACCCATAATACAATTCAATACACTGCTCAATGTCACTTTCTGTAGATAGAACAAGATTAAGATCCATTCCCTGTTTTTGTCTCAGGTTATCAATCGCTTCGATATTTAGAGGATCAGAAATTGCAATTGTTAACATATTATCAATAAAAAAAAGAGGAATCAAACAATGTTCGCGGGCGAACTTTTCATCTACTAGTTTGATAGATTCAGGCTGGACCTCATATTCTAAAAGGTCAAGATATGGTAATTCCAATTGATCGCTTAGAGTCTGCGCTATCTCCTTTTCCGATAACAGGCCCATATTAATAATTGCTTTTCCCAAATACATATTGTGGTCACGTTTATAGCGAAGGGCTTCTATAAGTTGGTCTTCGGAAATCTTTCCTGCTTCTACGAGAATTTGACCCAGCTGTTTTTTCTCTTCGACCAATGTTAGTTTCTCCTAAAATACTAAGTTTAAATACCATTCGAGGATATGGGTTCCCCAAAGCAATCCCAATAAAGCACCGAGACTTAAAAAAGGTCCAAATGGAATGCGTTGTCCAATTGCTATCTTACCAAAAGGTAATAGTATCAAAAATAAAACGGAAGCTGATATAAAAGCTATCGCTGATGCAACAAGTGCCATTTTCCATCCTAACAGCAGCCCAATGAATGCGGCATATTTTATATCTCCAAACCCCATACTTTCTTTTTTAAACAGAAATTGACCAAACATTCTAATCAGTAAGAAACCCAAACCTAAACTTAAAGCACCAATCAAGGATTGATAGATACTGTTTATCCCACCTTCCAAAACTGGGTAAACTCCAACAATTAAACAAAGTATCAATAGACCGTTCAGAATTTCCATTGTATCAATATCAATAAAAGTGATAATAACCAATAAGCATAAAAGGTAAATGTACACTAGAAAATCTATAGTCAAACCAAATCTGAAATAAGTTAAAAGGAAAAGAACCGCAGTAAGTAATTCGACAACCGGATAACGGAAAGAAATTTTATTTTTACATGAAGAGCACCGTCCTTTAAGCATCAAAAAACTAATCACCGGAATATTTTCCCATGCTCTCAATTGATGGTTACAATGTAGACAATGAGATCGAGGAAAAACAATTGACTCCTTTTTAGGAATTCGGTAGATGCACACATTTAAAAAACTGCCAACCATTAAACCAAAGACAACTATAAACACTGTAATCATTTCTGTAGCCATTAAGTATCCTGACACTTGACAAACCCACTGAGTAGTGGAGTAGTGGAGTGATGTAATATTGGAATGTTGGAATATTGGAGTGTTGGATTATTTGCTTTCATATCTCCTCGTTCTCTTTTTAATTCCGGACTTTCAACACCCTTAGTTTTTAATAACCGCTATTTTTATCATATGTCTGGCGAATTGGTCCATATCCCGTCTCTAAATTCTTTCTATTCGAGTATTTCCCCAATCTGTTTCACTAAATCCACGTAATTAAGAGGTTTTGTCAGATACAGATCCGCTCCACACGCCTTTCCAAGTTGCTTATCCTTTTCAGTATCTTTTGCAGAAACAATCATTGTAGGTATATGCTTGTACTTTTCATCGTATTTCAACAACCTGCATACTTGATACCCATTGATCCCTGGCAACATTAAATCCAGTAGAATTAGATCCGGATTTTGTGTTCGAGCAGCTTCCAGTCCTGACATTCCATCATTGGCTTTGATAACCTCATATCCACTTCTTTCCAAAAGGATTTTAATCGGTTCAATGAAAAATTCTTCGTCGTCTACTATAAGTATTTTCTTCGGCGACATTATTTTTTCTTTCTATTCACTTTCACCTAACAATTCGATTTCTTGGGTAAACATTTGTTTTGTTTGCAACCGCACCCGCAGCTTAAGGTCAGAAGGGCGATCTGCATAAAAAATCGCTGTTTCTTCAGATATCTTTTTGTCCATAAAGAGCTGATATAAAGACTGATCAAATAACTGCATCCCTTCTACGGACGAAGACTCGATTGTATTATGTAACAATTCAATATCGCCTTTATAAATCAGATCACGAACTCGTGCCGTGGAAAGTAAAATTTCCATTACAGCGATGCGACCGCCGTCTAACGTCATAACCAGCCGCTGAGCAATAATTGATTCTAAATTCTGACTAATCTGCAACTTTACCATATCATATTGTGAAGGCTCATAAAAACTTAATATTCGTTCTATTGTCTGGGGAGCATTTGTAGCATGAAGCGTGCTGAGTACAAGATGTCCAGTTTCCGCAAAATTCAAAGCTGATGTCATAGTTGGTTTGTCTCGAATCTCACCAATTAACAACATAGATGGCGCTTCCCTCAATGCGCTTTTCAACGCACGTTGATAAGAATTGGAATCCTGGCCAATCTCTCTTTGATTAACAATACTTTTCTTATGGGTGTGAAGAAACTCAACTGGATCTTCTAAAGTTAGGATATGTCCGGAACGATGAGTATTTCGATGGTCAACCATTGCAGCCAGGGTAGTAGATTTTCCTGAACCTGTGGCACCTACGACAAGAATTAAGCCTCTATCTTTAAGTACCAAATCACCCAGCATTGGAGGTAAGTCCAGCTCCTCTAAGCTCTTAATTTTCAAAATAATCCTCCGAATGACTAACGAGTCTGAATTGCGCTGACGAAAAAAATTGATCCTGAACCTTCCAATTCCTGATAGACTGTAAGTATAATCTAACTCATATTCTTTATTAAAAATTGCTTTTTGTTCTTCGGTTAGCATATTTTCTTTAAGACTCTGTAAAATTTCTGGTGTGATCTTTTCTTTCTCAATAGGAAAAGTTTCGTTTTTTATCTTTAACATTGGGCATGCCCCCAATGTAAGGTACAAATCCGAAGCATCTGCTTCGATCATTACGTTCAGTAAGTCTTTTATCTTATACATATTGTTATACAGATCTACTTATTATTTTCTCAAATTCTTCAGGATCCGCAACATTTCCCAGAGCTTCCTGTTTATTGATTATTCCATTTTTTATAAGTTTAAGTAAAGATTGCTCCATTGTAATCATTCCCCGTTTCCCGCTAGTCTGGATGACAGACTGGAGTTGAAAAGATTTATTTTCCCGAATTAAATTAGCTACAGCCGGAGTACCAATTAATACTTCAAAGGCAGCCACTCGACCCTCTCCCTCTTTTCTTAGTAATACCTGGGAAATAATCCCTAATATGGATTCACTGACCATGATCCGAATTTGTCCTTGTTGATCTGCAGGAAATTGGTCAATGATGCGATCCAGAGTCTTCGTGGAATTGATAGTGTGGAGAGTACCAAATACCAGGTGACCGGTCTCAGCGGCAGTAATTGCCAGCGATGTAGTTTCTAAATCCCGCATTTCACCTACAACAATCACATCAGGGTCTTCCCTTAAGGCACTACGAAGAGCTTTTGCGAATGAATGGGTATTTGAACCCACTTCCCGGTGATTTATTAGAGATTTTTTACTTTTATACTCAAACTCAACGGGATCCTCAATTGTGATAATATGTTTATGCTGATGCGTATTAATGTGATCAATTAAGGTATTCAGGGTTGTTGATTTTCCACTTCCGGTAGGACCTGTCACAAGGATCAATCCTTTTCCCTTCAACACCAGGACTTTTAGCACATCGGGTAAACCCAAATCCTCAAATGAATATATTTTGTCCGATATTGCCCTTAGAACAGCGGTATCTCCTTTATAACCTTTAAACACGTTTACCCGAAATCTTCCTATACCTCTAAATTCGCAAGAAAAATCAATTTCCAATTCTTCTTCATACAGTTTTCTCTGAGCGTCAGTCATTATCCCATACACGAGTAGATGAACATCCTCCGGAGCCAATGGACTTAAATTAGAGCGTTGAATCCTCCCATCAATACGAACAATCGGTCTGGAATAGGGACTTAAATGGAGATCCGATGCACCCATTTCGCGAACGAAGTTCAATAGCTCACAAATTTCCACTGCCTATTTCCCTTTACATTTTCACAATATTAGGAGTAATGAAGATTAACAATTCGCGTTGTTCCAAAGTAGTAGTCTTATGCGTGAACAATTTCCCTAAAAGAGGTATCTTCCCAAGTAATGGCGGTGACGTCTCGGTCTCAATTACTTGATCAAAAATAAGTCCTCCGATAAGGATTGTCTCAGCATTAGCCACCATTACTTGGGTGCTGGTAGATCTATCTGAGATGATCGGTCTATCCGCATTTGGACCTGTAAAACCAACCAGCGCCTGAACCATTGCGTTAATGGTCATAGAAATAAACTTATCCTCGTTAATTCGCGGGTGTACATTCAAAGAAATAATTATCTCCTCATCCTGGAACTCATAAGGACGAGTACCTAAAAGTTCTCCTACTGGCTGAGGAACTAAAACTGGATAAGTAGTTCCCACTGTTATAGTAGCCATCGTATTATCAAATGTTGTAACTTGCGGCTCCTGAATCAACCGTGTATCAGTATCAGTAGAAAGTATTTCTATCATACTGGTGAAAACAGGTAGGGTTAGGGTTGCGATTCTAAGTATATTTTCTCCAAGTTTCAGTCCCCCTCCGATTGGTAATGCTGATTCACCTTCTGAAACTGTAGGGCCCGTCAGTGACGCACGTAAACTCCAGTTAATTCCCAGTCGCTCATCCCTACTTAGTTTTGTCTCAATAAACTTTACAGCAATATTGATCTGCGGAATTTGCTTATCAAGTTCGTAAATAACCTTTTCGATTCGTTCAAAGTTAGAAAGAGCATCTGTAACCAATAAGTGATCTGGTGATGGCATACCACCTCTAGCAGCTGAGCCGAGAGCTCCACCACTCGCTCCTGGCAATCCAGTGCCTCCCGAAATACCAGGGAGAACCCCTCTTTGTTGTGCACCACCTGATGTAACTCCTGCTGCTCCTCCTCCCATTCCCATTTTCATTACAGGTGAAAAGATCTGAACTTTACCCTTGGAGGTTAATACATTACTTATTGCAGAGCTAACAGCAGCTGCATCAACATACTCCAACTTGTAAACCCGGGTAATTAATTCACCTGTCATTTCTTTCTCTTCAGGTTTAACGACAATGATGTTATCCTGGATAAACCAATCATAACCATTCACTTTTAACATTGCATCTAAAGCCATACCGAGATTAACATCCGATAAAGAAAGAGTTACTTCACCCTTCACGTCTTCTCCGGCAATTATATTCAAATTATTTTGTACAGAAAGCAACCGTAGAATATTGATTAATTCTGCTCCTTTGAAATGTAGTGAAACCGTAGTTTCTAGCATAGAAATTCGGCGACTTTTATACCTCTCCTTTATTTCCTCTTTCTTAGGAGTCCATGCTACGCGAACTATATTTCCACCAGCGGTTTCAATATGATATGCAGGCAAACTCGTGAAGTATAAGTTAACCTCTGT
This sequence comes from bacterium, assembly GCA_018895675.1. Classification (GTDB taxonomy): domain Bacteria; phylum Fidelibacterota; class UBA2242; order UBA2242; family UBA2242; genus UBA9312. The sequence goes on along the minus strand of JAHIOG010000571.1, from coordinate 1,073 downwards.
TATTGGTTTACCGTTTCGTTTTTCCACTGCATCAACCCGATATAAAGGCGGTATGCTTATTTGCTTGGAGTACTGTTTCTGAGCAAATCCAGTATTTAGAAATATCAACTTCAATTTGGGTGGAGATTGAGAAACTTCTTCATCAAATTCAGGAATCTCACTTAATTTAATTGATACACCCATCTCTTTTTTACCTTCAAAAGTGGAAATTAATTCCAAATTTTGGGTGAAAAGATGAGTTTCTGCAAAAAGAATGCAGGCTACTAAAAAAATTAAATATTTTCTCTTATTACTATTCATTTATTTCCAACCTTTTTATTTGTGTACCCTGTGTAAGAATAACATAGTTATGGGTAATTTTCTTGACTTCATGTCCGCCTATTTTATCACCTTCTCTTACAATACTACCATTGATCAGTGCATAACCAGAATTACCATGCCATGAAATACCGGTCAGCTTTAATCTATCAGGCTTTACCTCATCCACCGCCCCAAATATTAGGTCAACTAATCCTTCCCCGGCTTCTGTTGAGTCGATTGCTGGATAAAAGAAAGGGTCTCTTTCCCATTTACCATTCCATTCCAGTTCTTTAATCGTAGGTACATTTGCATACTTTTTAAAGTCGGTTAATCCATCCTGGTTTTCCGTTGGATTATCAATATCAACCTGTTTTTCCCGGGCAGATTTATTTCTCGAAAACACATCCCTATCATACATTAGATAAATCACTGCTATCAGAAAAATCGCAAGAAGAATAAATTGTCTTTTATTAATCTTTTTCACGTTTGTGTTTTCACTTTATCAAAAAATATATATGTATACACAACTAATTCGCAGGATAAATCTTCTCCCTTAGACAGTTCTGACTCTATACGGATTTTACCGATATTAATAGTCATTGGAAGAGTCAAAAGTTCAGTTAAAAAAGTTCCTATAGAAAGGAAATCACCCTGGAGCTGAACTTGCACTGTATAGCGTTCTATATGCTTGCCAGTAAATTTAAGGTGATTTTTAATGGCTGGATAAGTATCACTTAAGTCCGGTGAAAGAGATATTATCTTGACATTCTGTT
>JAHIOG010000570.1 GCA_018895675.1 bacterium | reverse complement strand
GGGCAAAATAGTCAACAGTATTTAATCCGATTTGATAAGGAACTCTGATATGGAAGGGCATGGAAAATTTATTAAGATAGGAAAGTCATTTTGTGTTGGGATTGTCGGACTTGGTGAGGGTAAAGGACTATTAAAGGGTTTACATGGTTATCCCGAATTGAAAGTAATGGGAATTTGTGATGTAAATCATGAACTTGTTGATGAACTAAAAAGACAATTTCGGGTCCCCTATGCTTATGATAAATTAGAGGATATGGTCAATAGAGACGATATTCATATTATTGTAATTAATACTCCAGATCAAATTACATATTGAGCATATCAGAATTGCCGGTAGTACAATAAGTTTGGTGTGTTCCATTATTATATAAGAATGCTTGTTTGCAAAAGGAAAGTAGAAATATGGTTAAGACAAGAGCGTTAATTATCAGTGCAGCTATTATAGGGTTCCTTTCTACTTTAACTTTATCACAAAACTACTTATCTAATATCTCTGCCACAAAAAACGATCCGATTTTTACAACGTATGCCGCACCGCTGAGCCGCTCGGAGTATATAGTGGATGAAGGATACCAGTTTAAGTTTTATGATGAGAAAAATGGCATCAATTTTGAGACAGACAATGCAGGTCATTTGTGCCTTGCCTTCAAATTGAACGGAGAGGTTCGATACCTATTGAATCAAATGTACGCGCAACCGATTATCACTACCTCATACAGCGATCTGGTTAAATATTATTATCAGCCATTTGAAGGTATTGATATAGGCGTTTTTTTCCAGGTGTACAGTTCCCGTATTGCCATTCAGGATATATCCATTACGAACAATACAAACAGTCCTGTTATATTGGATGTATATCCATTTTTTCATAATCCCGGCGCAATATCAGAAGTCGGCATTTCTCAATCAGGGAGAATTTTTGCGTTTAGACATGAGGAACATCCAGATGGGTGGACTCTTTCTCATGGGGTGCCATATAGTAATGACCTCGCTGATGTCTATCTCATTAATGAAGTTCCGGATGCTTATGGCGCATATATTGAGATTGGCTCATTAGAAGAAAATACAAAAGCACAAAAAACCAAGGGTGAAAATTACTGTGTTGAGTGGGGTACAGTCCAGCATGCCGATGGAAGTTTATGTTACCATTTACCCCCTTATGCTCAGCAGATTATTTTACACAATGGGTCTGTAGATGAGATATTGACTGAAGAAGCGCCAAAATGGGGAGATCCTGATCCGAACATTTCCGGCAATGGTTATCAGGGTTGTGAGTTGGGAAATTTCAAAAATAATGCTATTGCGGTTGGAGATTCTTTTACCATTATTTTTACCTGTACCGCAACGGGACAGCAGGGCATTGCAACAGGTTTTATCACGCAATTACCTGCTCCTGTTGGCATTCGGACGGATATACAGATGAGTGAAGGCACTTTTTCGCCGATACCACAGAATGTTGACGTTCATTTTTCCCAATATTTTACCAGTGCGGTTATTTCCTGGGATTATGTACCGGGCAATCTTTATAGCATTTATCGGCGGACTCGCTCTACCCCGGGGCGATACGACCTTATTGCCGACAGTATTACACTGGGAGGATATTTAGATATTGGATTGAATCCCGATAGCACATATGGATATATTGTCATTGCCAGGGACTCTTCCGGGCAATTCAGCGGTCATTCTCAGGAGTCGGGAAGTATTTATAGTTCTTATGATAATTTCTTTTCTGATATATATAACCAAAAGCTTAAAAAAGTAATCCCGGCTGATAATAATAAAGTTGTTGCTTTTCAGAAGACTTTATCTCTGGAGCCGAATGAATCGAAGACTCTACGAATTATCCGTGGTGTAACGGAAGCTGAAAGCAGTCTGGATAGTCTTATATTGGGATGCGAAAATTTGATGACGTATAACATGGAACAAGCGATTATGGATGATGAGGAAATTTACAGTCGGATTCCACGGTTAGAATTTACAGATTCCGATATAGAGATGATGTATTGGAGCGCTTTTTCGATGATTCGTCAATGTATGTTGCCTCCGGAGGGAGAGTGTTCTTATAACTATTATGTTTTTTCCCGGGAACCAACCTGGGGCTGGGGGCACGGCGGTCAGGTATTTCATGAAAGTATAGTAATGTTAGCGTATGTTTACATGGATCCGTTAAGCGCTATGAATTCTCAAAGAGTTTTTATGGAAAGACAATGGGAAGATGGATACATAAATTATCGCACAGGCCCATATCTAAATGAAACTATTCCCTATGGTAACCAATATACAACTTCAGCACCCTGGTTTAATTGGGAAAATTGGGAAATATTTAGAATCAGTAAAGATACGCTGTTTTTAAAGGAAGCATATCTGTCCGGTAAGAAATTCTATCAATATTGGTTAGATAACCGCGACGCTGATAGAGACGGTTTGTGTGAGTGGGGCGCACATGCGGTTCTGGAATGTGTCCGGGATGGACAAGTTGCTGTGTGGGATCAGGTTGGCTGGCCTGCTAATTTCGAATGCCTTGACCTTAATGTCATGCTTGTAAATGAGGCAAAGTCGTTAGCCGAAATGGCTCAGGAGCTCGGGTACACCGATGAATATCAATATTGGACAGGAGAAGCCGCAAATCGGACCGACTCTATCAACGAATGCATGTGGGATACAGAGACGGAATTTTATTATCACGTTGATAAAAATGACCACGATTTTACTTTCAACACACTGAATGATTTAAAGAGAAAAGAGATTATCGGGTTTTTACCACTCTGGGCAGGTGTTTGTGATGATCAGCAGGCGGCTAAATTAGTTAATCATCTTAAAAATACCTCTGAATTCTGGAGAAGCTATGGTATTCCCTCTCTGTCTGCATCGGACAGTTATTATAATCCGACAGGGTATTGGAATGGTCCTGTTTGGGTACAGTGGCAATATCTAATTTTCAGGGGTTTATTACAATATGGCTATGTGAGTGAAGCACGGCAATTGGCGGAAAAAGTCTTTAAAAATGTGATTAATCAACTCAAGATAAATCACTGCTTCTGGGAACTGTACAGTCCTGATGCTAATTTCGGTGGATGGCACAAGAGTTATATCTGGACAGGGATTGTAGCACGCATATTGATAGATTTGAATGATCTGAGCTTAGAGGTAAAAAAAAGTGATAAAACAGCCATTCCGGGTCAGTTCGAACTCAATCAAAATCATCCTAATCCCTTCAATCCAATCACAACCATTTCATTCCAACTTCCCAGGGCATCCAATGTTGAGTTAAAAATATATAATCTGACAGGACAATTAGAGGAAACCTTAGTGAATGAAAAGAAGGATGCCGGGTATTATTCAATTCAATGGGATGCGACGCAATACAGTTCCGGAGTCTATATATACAGAATCCAGGTCGAAGATCCCGCTAGAGGCGGGACAGATGGTTTTTCAGCAGTTAAGAAGTGTATTTTGATGAAGTAATATTGACCTCGAAAGCGCATTAATACCAAAGCCCGACCTTAATAATCGGGTTTTTTCTTTTACTGTTTCGATAGTCATTTTTCATCAATATTTTGATCTTTGATATGACAGGAGTAGATAAAATAACTGCGCAGTTATAGCACACTTTTTATTTTTCTCGACGAGCGCCCTATGTTCTTTTAAGCCGTGGGTCGTCCCGATATCGATCGGGACTGCACTCACTCAACATGGATCGCCCGGTAAACGCCGGGTTTTTTATTACGTTTCCCGTCGAGAAATACGTGAGATTGAGAGCAATTTTTCAACAGAGAAATATATTCAATCGCCAATGTTTTATATCCAATTTCAGGTGTTGGGAATGTATCCAAAATGGACAGAAACGGCACAAATACCGCCCAACTTATAATTGTTCTATTCGGAGAGCAGCGTCTAAGCGTTTTGAGCGAAATAAAGAAAAGTGCCCCTAAATAGATACCCACGCCTTTACAGACGTGGTTCTTTTCACAGTTCAAACTCCGCTTGTCCTGTGTCTTACTTGCCCGGCATTTCCACATATTTTCGAATCACTTCCTCATCAACGCCTACCATCGATACGAAATATCCTCTCGACCAGATACCAGCATTATCCCAGTATACTTTATCCAGAAAACGAAACTTCTTGCGCAGATGGCGACTCGTTTTCTTCTTCATTGTCTCAACTACTTGACTCACTGCGTATTTCGGTGGTATTACCATATATAGATGAATATGATCCTTGTCTATTCCTATAGTCTTAATCTCCCGGTCCGGATTATACCTCTGTACTTCCAGAAGTTTCGTCCTTTATATATTGGCTCACTCCCTTTATGAGGATATTTCTCCGATAGCGAGTTACCCATACTATGTGATACTGCGTTCGATATACTGAATGTGCCGATTTCGATATTTCATCATGACCTCATGTAACCTTAGTGCTTGGACAATAAATGTCTCCAAGCGCGCCTCAATAAGCTGAGGAAATGGACTACCATCACTCTCTATTGCAAGGAAAGGCATATTAGGTACTTCCCGGGTCACCTGGTGAGTCATCCAGTCTTTCCTGAACCACATCAAATGTTCTCTATCCATTTTCAGATTCAGGATTGACTCGCTTAGACGGTTGGGCATGCACCCAAATGGACCAATAGCGATAGATCCACAAAACTTCTCTCCAACCTCAGCTAATGGTCCCCCAATCGTAAGGATCGCTTCACCGGTTAGTTTTCGTGAAAGGAAGTTTTCCCCTACACTAATCACTTGATCTACATCTATAATTCGTGGTACATACCATCCCGATTCTGCCATTATTGCTTTAACCTTCTTTTCAACACCTACCATGACTCTTAATTTTATTCTTTTTACCAGACGGTCTTTTAACCCTAAGACTCTATCAGTCAGCTTATGTTGAGCCAGCCATTCGGTATAGTAGATCCATTCATGAATAGGAGCCACATGAGATACAATACCGTTCTCGGCAAGGCGTTCGGGCAGGCAACGACGTGATAGGCCCTCCTTGCGTACATAAATCTCGCCCACAATAAGAGCTTGCGGTACATCCTTAAGAGATTTTTTTTGTGGTATTAGCTTTAGATCCTTAGCGGCTTGATCTAAAGCCTCTTTTATACCGCTTCTACCATGTTCAAGACCATTGAGGACATTAGACCAGATAGACTGTAAGTCCGATAGTGCCCTGACACGATCTTCTGCAACAACAAGCATGGCATTATAAACATCTTCAAAGATATCAGCAGCCAATACTGCATACCAGCCTAACAGTTTAAATTCCATTCCAAAGTCTTCATATGAACTATCAAGGGTTAGTGACATGAATGCCACATTCCTGATCTTATGTTTTTTTACAAAATCACGCATGAAGATTTCGTATTGCCCGAATCTGCAGGGTCCACTGGAAGACGGCACAAAATAAATTGTCATCTCGTTTTCAGGCCGTTTATTACGTATGTATTTTACAAGAGCACCTACAGTCAATTGCAGTGGAAGGCACTCCTTGCATAAAGTGTTGCCCCGTCCAAGTTTCAGGTCCTCTTCATCTGCAGCGGGTAATGCAATTGCCCTGATGCCCAGATTCTTCATAACTGCGGTTATTGCCTCTGTCCCGAACTGACCCATAGATGCAAAGACAACCCTAACGCGAGGATCGAACAATGAAATCTCTGCACCTTCCGACATGGTTATCAGGAATTTTTTATTTTTGAACATGGTTGTTGCTTGTCTGAATTCCTTAAGCTTTTTTTCTGTTCCGTAGGAGTCTCCAGCGGAGTCCTTTGTGACCTTCGTGACCTTTTTGCTTTTTTTCAATTGCCTATAACGAGCAACTATATCCAGGAACGCCTCGACCCGTGTCTCGAGACCTGCATCTGCCGTATGATTATCCAATTCAAGTGTCAGGGATGGCTTTCGGCCCATAATGTCTCTGAAGTATCCTATGATGAATGAGTCCGGACCGCATGCGAAATTAGTAATAAACGTTCCGTACAGCTGTGGATGATTCTTAATTCCCTCAGCAGCTTTAAGTATCATTTGACCCATAGACCAAAACATGT
>JAHIOG010000569.1 GCA_018895675.1 bacterium | reverse complement strand
TGCAAAAATGAGACTGAATGTCTGGCTGGAAACAATGTTTTGATCAATATCCTTATAAATTATGGGAAGCCCCGTCTGCTGAAAATTCATAGTAACTGGCGTATCCGGTTGATCATTCAATTTCTCATACAAAGAAAGAGGTATTGCAATTTGAGTGTCGTTGATTTTCCAGATGTCGCCAATCAGTTTTTTCTTGAAATCAGGATGTAAATTCAGGTCTTCGGAAATTAATGGCGCTATATCCGCTAATATACTATTTACTTTATACCACTCTGTTTCATTTTCGATGATAGCTGCAATTGACATTGCCGCATAATCCAGCATCTCAGGATCTTCATCATAATATGAAACGGGAACCGTTTTTTCCAATAGAGATATAATATCCTCTTCGCTACAATTTTGATTTTGTTTTATATAGTCAACGATTGACGCCACTGTTTTTTCTCTGACAGTAGTCGATTCAATTATCAAATCGCTCTCTTCGTTGTTAAAGTAATCTGTTAACTTTTCTGAAAGGTTTTGGGTCAGAGTTGTCCAGTTTATTGGAGTATCTTGATAAATATATTTTTCTAAAATTCTATTTAGAGCATTAGTATCATTTATTTCCAGATCATAATGAGCCGCATCATAAGAAATGTTTTCCAGAATATCTCTTACTATATATTGATTTAAGTACTTTGATTCAATGAATTCTGCCTCCGTAAAATTTACGCTTACCATTTGCGGATCAATATTTTCTGATATATATTTCTCAATATTATCAGTTATATATCTCACTCTTTTTGTATCGACGGTTCCCAACTTTGCCTGAATCAGCCCTTCATTGTTTTGCGAATTGATTAACTGCAGCAGGATTTCATTACCCTCTAAAAAGAACCAGGGATTTGCCACGCCTTCACGAGTATCCGGAATACAATAGCGGTCATTCATTACGTAATTCATTTCGCAGATTAAGTCTGCAATAGACTGAGGATCATGCACATCGGGCAAACTTTGGAGATATTTTTCTAATTTTATCATCTCTTTCAGGATAGATGGCTCTTTTAAATCTCCTTTAACTAAAATCTGAATAGGGATGGAACCGCCAAGTTTTACTTGCATCATATCTTCCGCCTGACGTATTTCGCTGTCTTTTTTAAAGTACTCTACCATATTTACTTCTCTGCTAATGTGAAAAAGAGAGAAAACGCCAATGGCGCCGATTATGAATCCGATAAGTACGATGATATTTTTTCTTTTTAAAATTAAAACACTTAGTCCTTTCAAAAAGTGATTTGACGAAGCGTTTTTGGAAATATTAAGATTATCCATTTTTTTAGGCGGGGGCATAAGCGCTAATAATGCCGGTAAAAAAGTGATCGAGACGATAAAAGCGAAAAACACACCGATTGCCGTAAATAGCCCGAATTCTTTAATTATAGTCAAATTGGAAGTTAAGAACGCCAGAAATCCAATAGCAGTTGTTAAGCCTGCTAAAAAGATGGGCATACCGATTTCACTGATTGTGTCTTTAATCCCCTCAATTTTGTTGTCACCTTTCCGGATATCTTCCATATACTTATTTACAAAATGAATCCCATAAGCGCTGCCAATAGCCAGCAGGAGTATAGGCATGGCGTCAGAAGCAAGGGTAAGTTTAATACCTAATAAAGACATTAAACCCAATCCCCAGCTTGTACTGATTATAACAGTGGCTAATGGTAATATTACACCCCGTTTTATCCGAAAACTTACAGCCAGCGTGATAATAAGCAAAATAAGCACTATTGGGAGTAATATAATAATATCCGAGCTGATAATATCAGTCAGAAAGATCATCTGGAAAGGAATACCGGCAAAGTATAGTTTTTCATTCCCTTCGGTGCTTAAGACAAATTCTTTCATTACTCGTCCAATAGCAACTTTATCGCTATCATCTTTCAATCGTATTACTATTACCGCTATCGTTCCGTCATTAGAAACGATATTTCCCCGATACATCTCTTTGGATAAAACATATTCTTTTATCCTTGCCAGCTCATCTTTATCAGCCAGAGAATCATAATCGTCTATCAGCTTTCCAATTTCCACTCCACCTTCAATTTTCTTTATGTCAATCACGTCTGTCATGCTGGTTACAAAAGATATCTCCGGCATTTCCTTAAACTTTTGAGTGATTATATTTATCCTGTTTATTGTGTTAAAATTGAAAACATCATCAGTCTCTAAGGCAATCATTGCCAGTGAATTTCCACCAAATTTATCCCCGACCTCGTTAAACAGAATGACGTGAGGATCGGTTTGCGGCAAATAGCTTAGAATATCACTGTTAATTTCCAGATTTTTCAATTGGATTGCCATAAATGCCGTGATAATTACAGTCCCGATTATAATTCCAATACGATACTTGATAACAAATTCCGCGAATTTTCTCATTTTCTTATCCTTATTCCAATATAAAAATTTGTGTCAATTATAAAATCTCATATAATCTCTTAATGTCTCAGAATATATTCTCAATGATAAAATACCAGTTACATGGTTAAATGCTTTTTCTTGACATACGCTCGCCATGAATTCCATTCATTCCAATTTTTTAGTAATAGATCTCTAAATTCTTCGGGATAAGACTCAAAATATCCCAGTTCACTTTCGATAGTAAAATGAGGATTACCCTTAAGAGTTGCTTTTGGAAGCAGTGTTTCTTCACCCGATACAACCTTCGTGAGTCGATAACCTTTTTTCCTGCAAAGTTCCGCATCTAAAGTAGCATCTAATCGATACCATTTATCATTAATATTAACAGCAACAAGTGCATGTAAAGGCAGCCTTCCATTTGGAAGAAATTTTTCATAGCGAGAATTTAAAATTACGTGATCTATTACTTCCTGAAATACCAATGCGGCAGGTAACTCTGAAGCGCGTAGAAAGGCTGCTAAAAGAATTGCCTTCTGATGACAAAACCCCGATCCTCTTTTTAAAATAGTGGAAGCTTGCCAATCCTCCGGCCCCTCTATTTCGGGCGCGAAATCATAAATTATCTTGTCGCGAACGAATTCAAAAAGTCTTTGAACAGTATCCCAAAGGTCATTAACCCCTTCGGTTAATGAAGAAACAATTGAAATAATATCTTTTTGACTATGATCGATAATTTCATCATCTAATAAACAATGTACCGGATTAAGTTCATTACAGGATTTCGATATTTTAAAAACTTCGGAAAGGGAAGAATTGAGATATTGCAATTTATTTTTATCCATCTATCTTAGTCTTTCAATATTGCACTGCTTAGGTTAAAAACTTACTTTCAATCGAAATATGATCTCATCTAATCCCTTGATCATTCTGAACATGTTCGCGCCTTTTCCGTCAATGATAAAGGAGCCGATATTTAATTCAACATTATCTGAAGGGAAGTAACATAGTTCCGGAGCATACACCAGTCCATAATTATTCTTTACATCGTCCCAGTCGTTAATAGCAACGGCTCCGCCAATAGGAACTATTTTAAATTTATCATTCAGGAAATTCTTCTCCAGTCGGAAAGTGAAGTAATCATTTAACTCATTTTTACCTCGTTCATGCAGAAAACCGTGGAGATATTGACAATTGAAATACAATCCGTTTTTAAAGGTATAATCGCCGCCCAGAACGAATTTGAAATAGGTTTCGTCGTCTAAGGCTATTGTTTGTATGGCTTCCATCTGCCCCGTAATAGGTGATGGCGCGATGGTCGTCGTTATAGCTTTTTCAGGCATAAACAGAGCGCCTTCGCCCCAGACGCCTACTGAGCCGATGCTCCCGGCGAAATCTGCCCCGATTACCTGGATTTCAGGGTAAACAAGTTCCGAGGCAATATCAACCGTGCCGATCAAATCAACCGGAATTATAGTTGCTTTTGATAAAATAGGCAGATCGTCGCGTCCTTTAAAATAACTTAATGACAGATCATAACCGAATAAGTTGGTTGATGCTTTCAATCCGATTTGGGATGATTCGGATGGTTTTCGTTCCGGTAATATAACGGTATCAGATAACGCTCTTACAGTCATCCCCGGCGGCAAATCCATAGGCGCAGAAAAAGCATTTGCAAAATCTCCGAACGGAAGTGAAGCAGGTGTAAAAATTGGTACATATACTCCGTTAATTGTCAGGTTATCACCGAGGTAGTAACTGGCGTTTAGCGCATTTACTCCGAGTTTTTCCCCAAAATTGAAGATATCCTCCAGGTCGTCCGGCGAAAGGTTGCCGGTGGGGTTGAGCGCATCTGCCGTTCCCCAGGCGATAATCTGGCGTCCGATACGAACATCAAGGTTTTTTAGACCAAAGCCGTATAGATCCACATAGGCTTCACGGAATTCCAGTCCCCACGGATAAGCTTTGTTTTTCTCCTGGAGTTGCAGATCCGTGAATTGGCTCGTCACGGGAAAACCGAATCCCCGCAGTCGAATTTCGCTGAAATAATGGTACGAATTAGAAGGCGCTCCTTCTAATCTCAGATTTAAGCGATTTTCATTCCAGGTAAATTTATTTGACTTGCTCTGCATACGGTTGTCTGTTTGAATATAACCGTTAATACTTACGCCATTGTCTGCAAATAAGCATTCACTAACTATAAAAATCCCAATTATGATTGAAGAAAATCTTTTCATGCTCATTAATAACTCCTTTTTTATCGGGTTCTTTGCAAAATTGCGAGTAGTAAAAATATCGTCTGACAACCCCGAGTCAAGTTCGATTTCGTCGATAATCATTCTTGTGCTGTGTGATTTCTCAAGGTCTTTCATTTCCATTTCCATTGCAATTCGATACTTTCCTATTTTTACTATATTATCAAAAGTGAGTATCTTCCACACATTGCCGCTTTTATTGTAATACTCAATTTTAGACGGCACATAAGAATCCTTGTTTACCCACATTTTTAATTGACTATAATCTTTTTCCAATTCAGGTTTGGGTGTGAGTTTAAGGAGATATATTGTATCGGTCGTTTCCAGTAATTGAGCATCGTATTCTTGAGCAAAGCTGAAAGAGCTCATGTCGTCATAACTAAAATCTGTTCCCGCGAAATTTTGATTCTTTACATGACTAGCAATCAACCGTACTTTCCGAAAAGCGGGCAAGTAGAGATACATACGATCATTTGGTAAACTTAAAAAACTTATACCTTTCTGATCGGCGGGGGATAAGAATCTTACAAGCCTCATATCACCGCCTTTTTGGTAAATAACAATTTTTCGTTCATTTTGATGACCACTCTTATCCACTAAAATCATCGTGGAACTCATGTTTTGATCTTCAGGTGCGCTGGAAACTTCATCTACTCTTGTGAGTATTGTCAGAGCATCGTTTTGCTGTGCATAAACTGTTACACCCAGGTAAACAGTTATGATTGCAGCTGCTGTTAAAATTGAAACTGGCTTCATAATAAATTTCCTCCGTGGTTTTTTTTAGATATTTTAATCATTTTTTTGTCATCGGTCATTTTTAGATATTCCACTATTTTGCGACTGAATTCTCCTATGATGGTATTTATTTCTTTACATCTTATAATTTTTTATATCTAATAATTGCAATTACCAGCCACAGACCTAAAAAAGCGGCGATGAGATATCCCAATATTCCAAATACAGAAAGTTCAAATATTTGTGGTCCTTTATCAATGTGAACAATTAAGGATGATCCGATAATAAGCGCTGCGATGATTAAGCTGAAAGATAAGCGATTACTGGCTCTGTCAAATTCTGCAATGAGACGGTCTAAACCACGGTGTTCAAACAGAATACTTAATTCGCCTTTTTTTATTTTTGCAATAATTTCTTTAATCTCAGAAGGCAGTATTTTGAAAAGGTGGGTAAAATCTTCAAATGTGGTAGCAAATTCTCGTAAATGGTAGCGGGGATCCATTTTGCGAATCATCATTTTTTCGACATAAGGTTTAGCCAGGGTGA